>CAVEDG010000081.1:0-3070 GCA_963614205.1 bacterium
CGGCGCGTGAGGACACGCGCCCTCCCTGAGAAGTCTCTTCCTTCCACCATTCCACTTATTCCACCATTCCACTTATTCCACCATTCCACGCCTTCCACCATTCCACTTATTCCACCATTCCACTTCTTCCACTGTTCCACTTCTTCCACCATTCCACTTATTCCACCATTCCACTCCTTCCACCATTCCACTTATTCCACCATTCCACTCAAAGGAAACCAACCATGAAAAAAACGACGATTCTCTTCTGCGCTGGCGCGGCACTGGCGACGCTGTTCGCGGGAGCGGCGGAGGTGGCGTTCACGGGTGCGGCGACCACGCCCGCCTACACGGGCGAGACCGAACCGTGGCGCAACCTCTGCACGCCGGCGAACTACGAAGGGGGCGCGCTGCCGACGGCAGACGACATCCTCGTCTATGATTTCAGCGCGGTGAGCGGGAAGACGCACGCGCAATATCCGTATATCCGCGGCGATCTCGCCGTCAAGGGGATTGTCATCAAGAACTGTTCCGGCGACTTCTCCCTGGAGACGTACCGGTCGGTCTCCGTGCTGACCATTGGTTCGGAGGGCATTTCGCTCATGGGCGTGGGCGGGCTTGCCGTCAGCTGCCGCACCGCGACGGCGGCCGATCAGACCTGGAAGGCCGACAACACCGCGTACTTCGCGATCGGCAACACGATCACCGCCACGGAGAACGGGCAGACGCTCACGTTCGGCGCGGGCGTAAAGGGCGGTACCGTGGTCTTCAGGGTCGCGCCCTGCTACGACGGCCACATGGTCTTCGCCACCGGCAACAGGGTCTCCTACCGGAAGAACGGCAAGTGGGCGGATTCGATCAAGTACTCGGGCAAGATCAGCGCCAACGACCAGACGATTCTCTTCGAACCGCAGGAAGACCTCGACTGGGAGACGATCTTTCCGACGAAGCGCAGCTACACCTGGGCCGACGACTTCATCAACCAGTTCCAGGTCGGTTACAGCTCGGGGGGCGACAACGCGGCGCCGCCCTACAAGAACCTCGGCGCCTATCGGCTGCGCGTTTCCGACTCGACGTACTCCTCGCTTCGCGCCGGCATGTACGTGCCCGGCTCCGGCATTCTGGAACTGACGGGAACGGCCGACTGGACGACGGCCAACGTCTACACCTACATCGGTCCGGGAGATGGGTATCCGAACCGGTGTGATGGTTCTGCGACGTGCATTGTCGATGGCGACGCGCGCCTGGGCTCGATCTTCGTCAACGTCGGCTACTGGGGGCGCTGGAGCGAAGGCGGCGAACGCGTGCTCGACCAGCGCGGCGGCACGGTGTACGGCTCGTGGGGCCTCAACGTGGGCGGCAACGCCTCCCGCCACAACGACACCTCCCGGTTCCCGCTGTCGAATCCTTCGCCCTGGAACGAATTCGTGCTGGGCGGAGGCACGTTCAACGCGACGAAGGTGCGCCCGTCGAACTGGACGGCGCTGCGCGACATGGCCGTCAACACCGGTCTCGGCATCTGCTCTCAGGACCAGATGTCGCTGACGGGAAACAACAAGCCGACGTCTGCGGGCGTCTTCACGATGACGGGCGGCGTGGCGAACGTGAGCGGCGTCCATTTCGGCGCCTATCGCGGCGGCTGGTGGGCGTCGTCGGGGCAGGCCCCCTGCGGCATCGGCGACGGCTTCGGCGCGTTCTACCTCGGCGGCGGCACGTTCAACCTCGGCGCAGACGGCTTTTTCCTCGGCACGGGCTGGAACGGCGCGGACGCGGACGAGTCGAACTCCGTCTACCGCATCTCGCTCGGCGGTGGCACGCTCGCGACGACCACGGCGCAGACGAACGCGCTGTCGGTCTGCTTCCCGCCGACGGGGACGCCGGCCGAGATCGCGGCGGCGCGGGACTTCCGCCAGCTCGGCCCGATCCACGGCAGCGGCACGCTCCGCAAAACGGGCGCCGGCACGCTGTCGCTCGCGGACGCCTCGCGCTTCACGGGCGACCTCGAGGTGCGGGAAGGCGCGGTCAGCGTGGACTACACGCCCACCGTCGGCGACGCGGCGACGCTCGCGGCCGACTGCATCTGCTTTCAGGCCGACACGCTCGCCGAGACGTGCGCGGACGGCGCGGAGGTGACGGGCTGGACGTCGACGGACGGCAACGTCACGGCGGGGCCGTGCACGACGCTGTCTGTGCTGAATCCGCGCTACAAGGCGAATGTCTTCAACGGGCATGGCGGCGTCGAGTTCTACACGAACTTCGTCGAGAACGTCTGGAAGGGCTGCACGCTCGAGATCCCCGGCGCCTCCAATCCGCTCGTCGGCAGCGAAGACCACACGATCGTCGTCGTGTTCCGGCCCGACAACTTCAATCCGAACAGCACGTATCTTGGCGACGGCGATGCGGACAGAACGGATAATCTCGGCAACCAGGTCTTCTATTCGCAGGGCATTCTCGGCAGTTTCTGGGAGACCGACAAGGGCGTGGGCCTCGCGCTGATGAGCCACGGCCGTCCGGCGCTGTACGAGGGCTTCCACGACACGTCGTTCTACTGCGGCATTGGCTACCGCATCGTCGACCGCAGGAACGTCTGCGAGGAGGGCAAGGTCAGCGTGGCGATCGGCACGCTGCAGGGTGCGTACTTCACGCTCGACATCGACGGCGAGGAGTGGTCGGAGGAATACGACGAGGTCCGGACGATGATGACTGCGGGCACGACATTCAAGCGCTTTTACACGGCCGACCAGAAGACGGCGATTCCTCGGGCGTTCTTCTTCGGCAACACCGGCTCGGGCAACAAGAATCAGACTTCCGCCTTCCGCGGTCAGATCGCGGAGATCCGCATCTATCCGAACACGGCGCTGGACGCGGCGACGCGCAAGACGCTCGCGCTCGCGCTGCTCGCCCGCTACGACGAGAACGCGGCGGCGCGTCAGGTGGCGTATCTGAAGGGCGATTCGCTGCCGGGCGCATTCACGGCGGCGGCGACGACGGCTCTGCCAAGCGGCGCGACGCAACTCGACGCGGCGGCGCTTGCGGCGGCGGGCACGGCGAGCGCGGGCGCGCCGACGACGGTCGCGGGCGAGCTCAACGG
>CAVEDG010000081.1:3080-4308 GCA_963614205.1 bacterium
AGCGGGGGAGTGCGGCCGACGGTGGCCGGCGAGCTCTGCGGGCACGACGTGATCCGCTTCGGCGGCGCGGATGCGCTGACGCTCGCGGCGGACGCGACGCCCATCGCCGGGCAGACGGCGTTCACGGCGGCGGTCGTCTTCAAGACGACGACCGAGGGCACGGGCGAGAACGGCTACGCGATCGGCGCGGGCCTCGTCTCGACGTGGCAGGGCGGCACGACGGATCCCGACTACGCGCTCTCCTTCCGCCGCTTCGGCACGGTGGGCGCGGGCATGGGCGAGACGACGGGGGCGCAGTTCTGCAACGACGTGAAGCCGGCGCGTCTTGACGACGGGCTGCCGCACGTCGCGGTCTTCGCGGTCGATCCGGCGGCGAAGAAGATGCACGTGATGACGGACGGCCGCCTGACGACGAAGGCGTTCTTCTCGACGACGACGGCCGTGACCGCGCGCGGCGGCTACGCGACGACGATCGGCGCGCTGAACGCCGCGAAGGGCTTCTTCACGGGCGACATCGCCGAGGTCGTCTTCTACGATCGCGCGCTGGGCGAGGACGAGATGACGCAGCTTTCCGAGGCGATGGCGGGCAAGTACGCCTTCCGTCTGCTCGACACGGCGGCGCACACGACGGTCGCCGCGACGGGCTTCAATCCGAAGTCCATCACCGTGGCGGCCGGCGCGGCGCTGCATCTGCCGCGGAACGAGGCGGCGCCGGTCACGCTCGGCGCGGGCGGCTCACTCGCGGTGGCCGGCACGCTGACGGGCTCGGTGCGCCTCGGCGCGGGCGCCGTCTACGACGCGGTCGCCTCCTCGGGCCGAATCGACGACCTGCAGCTGCGCGGCGCGACGTTCATGGCGTCGAAGACGGCAGTCGCCGCCGTCGATGCGCGGCTGAGCGGCACGGCGCGGCTCGTGCTGGACGGCGCATGGCCGAACGGAATGGCGCCGTCGAAGTACGCCTTCGCCACGTTCAGCGCGGATGCGGACGTCGCGGACGTGACCTGGACGTGCGACGAGACGAACTTCAGCCGCGTGACGGTCGACCATGCGAATCGCCGGCTCGTGGCGCGCTTCCGGGCGGAAACGGTGATCATTCTCAGGTAAGAGGAATCTGCGTCCATGTTTTCACATCTGCTGTTTGCGGCGGCTGCGGCCGCCGCCACAACCACCCCCGCCGCGCAGCCGCAGATCGTCTGCCGCGTCCGCGACCTCGGGAACGGCCCGAAGA
>CAVEDG010000081.1:4318-7321 GCA_963614205.1 bacterium
TGGCAAGACGGAGCCGCATCACTGGATCTGGGTGCGCGACACGATCCGCAACCAGCCGCTCTCGACGGAGTGGCGCGCGTTCGACATCGCCGTGCGTTCGCCCGTGGACGTCAAGGGGTGTGGCCTCTGGCTGCGTACCGACAACGCGTCCGGGACGTTCGAGGCGCGCGGCATCCGAATTGTCGGCAGCGACGGCAGCGTGCATCCCGCCACGTCCTGGTACGTGCCGCACAAGGAGCATCGCCCGTACGTGTCGTGGGCGGTGACCAACGGCTGCGGAACGCTTGCGATGGACTTCACGCCCGCCGCGACGGGTGGCACGAACGTGCTCATGCGCCATTCGCTCGAGCTCTTCTCCAACCGCGCGGACTTCAAGGGCGGCGTGACCTACCGCATCCAGATGGAGGCGCGGGCCGAAGGCATCGCCTTCTTCCACCCGGCGATCCACTCCGAGGGCGATCCGAACTATCATGCGTGGATGGAGGAGGTGCCGGCCGTGGAGGGCGACGAACTGTCGTCTTGCGCGCAGATCGCGATGGCGGGTCGGAACGGGGCGCACATGGTCACGTACGCCGCGCCCAGCTGCTGGTATGACGGGAAGGATGACTTCACGGCCGCGATCGAGCAGGCGCGGCGGTTTCTCCGCGCGAATCCGAACGCGCTGCTCGTGCCGCGCATCCAGCTCGACGTGCCGCCGTGGTGGTTCAGGAAGCATCCGGGCGAGAAGGTCGTGCTGCACACGGGCAAGACGGTCGATGCGCGGCACGGCAACATTTCGTCCGAAGTCTACCGGCGCGAGGCGATGGCGTATCTCGCGAAGTACATCCGCGCGCTGCAGGAGGCGTTTCCGCGCAATTTCGCGGGCGTGCATCCGGGCATGCAGAACACGGCCGAGTGCTTCTATCCGGAAAGCTGGAGCAAGATGTGCGGCTACGATCCGCACACGCTGCGCGAGTGGCGCCGTTGGCTGAAGGCGAAGGGCGCGGCGGACTGGGAGACGGCCGAGGTGCCGCGTCCGGAGGTGCGGCGCAGGGCGAACGGTCTTTCGCGCGTCCTCGACGTCTCCGATTCCGTGCAGGCGCGATGCGTCGAGTTCGCGCGGTTCCAGCAGGCGGAGATGGTGCGGTTCATCCGCGATGTCTGCCACGTCTGTCGCACGGTGACGGAAGGCAAGAAGCTCGTGCTCGTCTTCTACGGCTACACATGGGAGTTCGCGAGCGTCCACCAGGGTCCGGCGGCGACGGGCCACTACGGCGTGGGGCATTTGCTCGAGACGATCGGCGACGATCTCGACATCGTCAGTTCGCCGCTCTCCTACGACGTCGACCGCCGCTTCCTCGGCTCGACGCCGCTCATGCACGCCGCCGAGACGTTCATGCGCCACGGCATTCTGCCGGTCTACGAGGACGACAGCCGCACGCACCTGGATCCGCGCAAGGCCGAGGCCGTGTCGGAGGGCGTGACGATGAACGCGCGCGAGACGATCGAGATGCTCACGCGCAACAAGGGCGTTCTCGCCGTGCGCGGCTTCGAGAGCTGGTGGATGGATCTCACCGGGCAGAGCTGGTTTGCCGACGAGAACATCTGGAAAATCTGCCGTGACCTGCGCGCGGCGGATCTCGCGAACGTCCACCGGGCGAAGGCCTACGCGCCGCCGGTGGCGCTCATTCACGACGAGGAATCGATGCTGCGCCTCGATTTCGGGGGCAAGAACATCTTCGCGCCGCTTTCGCATTCTTCGCGCCGTGTTTTTGCGCGCACGGGCGCGGGCTTCGGGCAGTATCTGCTCTCCGACGTGGCGGCGCGTCCGCCGGCGGCGAAACTGCAGGTCCATCTCTCCTGCTGGGCGCTCGACGGGAAGACCGTCGACCGCCTTGTCGCCGACCGAACGGCGCGGCCGGACGTCACGCGCGTCTGGTGCTGGCTGCCGGGATGCCTAACGGATCGTGGTCTGGACGTGGCGGCGGGCGAGCGCCTGACGGGTTTCCGTCTCCGTCGCGCGACGGTGAAGCGGCCGAAGGCGACGGCGACGGAGGCCGGTCGCGCGCGCGGCTTGTCGGAGACGCTCGTGCGGAAGGACCAGTTCACCTACGACGCAGGGGCGACGTGCGACACGCTGCTGACGGTGGAGACGGAGCCGGGCGACGAGGTGTGGGCGACCTGGGAGGACGGAACGCCGGCGATCGTCGCCCGGAAGAACGCGGGCGGCGAAGGCTGGAACGTCTACTACGGCGTCAACGTCTTCGACTGGCGGAGCGCCGCGGCGCTCGTGCGCGCGGCGGGCGTGTTCTCGCACTTCGCCGTGAACGACGGGCAGGCGACGCTGAGCGCAAGCGAGAACCTGGTCGTGCTGCAGTCCCTCGCGGACGCGCCTCGCGAACTCGTCTTCCCGGCGAAGGTGGATCTGCTGGACGTCCGCGCGAACAGGTCTCTCGGCGTCGCGGACCGCTTCGCCTTCGACCTCAAGAAGGGCGACGTGAAGGTGCTGCTTGCGCGGTAATGAACGACTTCAGCGTCAGCGTCAGCTTCAACTCCAAGATGCGCCAGTTCGTCGAGGGAAAGATTGAGAAGATCGCGTGTCTCATCATCGGCGCGGCGCTGGCGCTTCTCCGCTTTCGCGGCCGCCGCGTCGCCGCCCAGTCATTCTCAAGGCTTCACCCCCTCGCGGTCAAACAATAAGAGTGCAGATCTGCGCGCGTGATTTCATCGGCAGAAACGAGTTCGTAATGCCGCTCTTCCGCGACCTTGAGCTTGCCATGAACGTCAATTGTACTGTTGCGTTCATGGAGCGTGCATGATACCAAACTTTCGTCATGTCGAGGCACCATCCAGGCCTTCACCTTCTCGGCGTCGTCCTCTTTGAAATACGGCGTCTCAAGCGACCCGTCAAGGTCAAACACGATCGTGCGTTTCTTGGCGTCCTTCATGTCAGCCTCTCACAATTTCATTCGCCCATTACAGGGGCTTGACACGGCGAACGGGAATGTGGTAAACTTTCGGCAC
>CAVEDG010000082.1:0-7218 GCA_963614205.1 bacterium
GCACAAGTTGGGCCGCCGCGGCGGAAATCGGCTTTTGAAAGGGGATTGACGCGGCGAGCGGGTCTGTGGTAAACTTTCGCCACAAGCAAATTGACATGAATCATAACCGCCCCAAAGAGAAAACCTGCATGAAGAAACATTTCTTTCTCTCCTTTACGTGTGCGATGGCGCTGTTTGCGAACGCGGCCGCGCCGAAGCTGCTGATTGTGCAGACGGATGGCTGGGACGATCTCGCCACGCCGCTGGCCGCGACGCTCGCGCCGCGCGTGGAGGTGGAGGCGGTGGCGGCGAAGGACGCGGCGGCGGCGCTCAAGCGCGGCGGCTACGGCCTCGTGCTGCTGCACGGCGGTTCCGAGCTCATGGCCCGGTTCATGGGGCTGGCACGCGCGAGCGGCCCCGAAACGCGCGTGGGGATTGTCGTCACGAAGCCGTGCGAGACCTGGAGTCTGTTCTACAGCGGCGTGCCCGTGCACTTCGGCATGAAGACGCCGATGCCGAAGGTCGCGGCGAGCCTCACGAACGGCGTGCTGCGCGCGCTCGGCCTCGTGCCCGTGCCGGCGGAGGCGTTCGCCGCCGCGGAGAAGGCGATCGACGAACTCGGCGCGCGCTTCGCGGACTATCCCGCCGCGGCGTTCCGCGCCCGGCTCGCGGCGCTGCGCGCGACGCCCGCGCGTGCGGCCTTCGACGCGCTGCTGAAGGAGGCGCTCGTCACGGCCAACCCGCTCGTCAACGCGCAGGAGATCGTCTACGTGACGCACGACATGTGGGCGCAGGACCACCACAACACGGCCACGCTCTTCCAGCACGGCGAAATCAACGCGAACAGCTACCGCACGCAGGGGGCGCTGCGCGCGCTCGACGTGAAGACCGGGCGCGTGCGCGACCTCGTGCCGGAAGTCGCGGGGCGCACGGTGCGCGACCCGGAGGTCGACTACGACGGCCGCCGCATCGTCTTCTCCATGCGCGCCGGCAAGACGGACGACTACCACATCTACACGGTCGACGCCGACGGCGCGAACCTGCGGCAGCTCACGAAGGCGCGTGGCGTGAGCGACATCGACCCCGTGTGGCTGCCCGGCGGCGACATCGCGTTCTCCTCCACGCGCGAGCCGAAGTACTGCATGTGCAACCGCCACATCATGGGCAACCTCTTCCGCATGACCGGCGACGGCGCGAACATCCACCAGATCGGGAAGTCCACGCTCTTCGAGGGCCATCCCGTCGTGCTGCCCGACGGCCGCCTGCTCTACGACCGCTGGGAATACGTGGACCGCAACTTCGGCGACGCGCAGGGGCTCTGGACGTGCAACCCGGACGGCACGCGCCACGAGATCTACTGGGGCAACAACACCGCGAGCCCGGGCGGCGTGATCTGCGCGCGGCCGCTCTCCGACGCCTCGCGCGTGATCGCCACGCTCGGCAGCTGCCACGACATGGCGTGGGGCGCGCTCGGCCTCATCGACCGCGCGCGCGGCGTGGACGGCCGCGAGCCCGTGCTGCGCACCTGGCCCGCCGACTTCCGCAGCCGCATCCACACGGACGGCGAGGACTTCGACTCCACGCGCGGCCTCGCCCTGAAGTACGCCGATCCCTTCCCGCTCGACGACGCGCACTTCATCTGCGCGCGCACGATCGCGCGCGGCCGCGAGACGGCGCTCGTCTACCTCGACCTGCACGGCAACGAGGTCGTGTTCCACCGCGACGGGCCGGGCTGCCATGCGCCCACGCTGCTGCGCCCCTCGAAGCGGCCGCCCGTGCGCAGCGAGACGCGCTCGTTCGCCGCGCCGAACGCGCCCGGCTTCTTCTACGTGCAGAACGTCTACGTGGGCACGCACCTCAAGGGCGTCGCGCCCGGCACGATCCAGGCGCTGCGCATCGTCGAGTCGCCCGAGAAGCGCAACTGGACGGGTCCGGAATGGTTCGGCCACGGCGCGATGGCGCCCGCGATCAACTGGCACTCGTTCGAGAACAAGCGCATTCTGGGCACGGTGCCCGTGGAGATGGACGGCAGCGCCTACTTCGAGGTGCCGGGCAACACGTACGTCTACTTCCAGGCGCTCGACGCGGAGGGGAAGATGGTGCAGTCCATGCGCAGCGGCGCCTATGTGCAGCCGGGCGAGACGTTCGGCTGCGTGGGCTGCCACGAGCGGCGCGTGGGCGAGGCCGCGGCCAACACGGGCAAGCCGCTCGCGATGCGCCGCGCCCCCTCGAAGCTCGACGGCGCCTACAATCTGCGCGGTCTCGAGAAAGGCACGCCGCCGCATCTCTACTCGTTCCAGAAGGAAGTGCAGCCCGTCTTCACGGCGAAGTGCGTGGCGTGCCACGACTACGGCAAGAAGGCCGGCGAGAAGCTCAACCTGAGCGGCGACCGCGGCGCGTTCTTCTGCACGAGCTACGTGGATCTCTGGTCGCGCGGCGCGATCCGGTGCGTGGGCGGCGGTCCCGCCGAGATCCGCGAGGCCTACTCCTGGGGCGCACACGCCTCGAAGCTCACGGGCAAGCTCTTCGGCCACGGCGGCGTGACGCTCACGGACGACGAGCGCGACCGCGTCATCACGTGGATGGATCTCAACGCGCCGTACTATCCGACCTACGACAGCGCCTATCCCGGGAACCCCGGCGGCCGCATGCCGCTGACCTTCGCGGAGAAGGGGCGCATCGAGGCGCTCTGCGGCACGAAGATCGCGAACACCCACGGCGCGCGCCAGCGCGAACAGCTCGACTTCGACCGGCCCGAATGCTCGCGTATCCTCGCGGGCGCGACGAACGACGCGGCGCGGGCCGAGGCGCTCGCGCTCATCCGCGCGGGCGGCGCGCGTCTCGCCCAGACGCCGCGCGGCGACGTGATGGAAGGCTTCACGCCGTGCCCCGTGGACTGTGCGCGCGAAGAGCGCTACCAGAAGCGCCGCGCCGAGGAAGAACGCGTGTACGAGGCCGTGCGCGCGGGCGTGCCGCGCATCGACGAGTAGGCGCTAGCGGCTCCAGCCGATGCCGCGCGCGGATTCAAGCCGCCGCCAGCCGTTGGCGCGCGCCCGCTCCGTCACGGGCGTACCCGACGGCAGCGTGACGATAACGGGCGAGGCGTCGGACGGCGCAAAGCGCAGCACGAGCGGCTTCTCGCCCGTGCCCGCGTCGGCCGCCGGCGCCGCGGTCTCCGCCGCGTTCATGAGCACGGCCGTGTTCTGCGTGCTCGCCGCGCGGTCCGACACGAAGACCAGCGGCTTCGGATTCGACCGCGTCACCTCGTAGCGGCGCGTGTGCGGGTTGTAGTAGCTCAGCGAGACGAGCGCCGAATTCGTCGCCGCCGTCGTGCGCGGCACAAGCGCCTGCTGCCAGACGACCCGCGTGTCCGTGCGCGACACCTCCTTCGGCTCGTACGCCTTGAACTCCTTCGAAAGCCGTTCAATGCGCGGCCAGGCGTTCGAGGGCAGGTAGCCGCTGTACGCCAGCGTGTACGTGGCCGTGACGAGATCGCCGGGATGCACCCGCGCGGGCTCGAGCGTCTGCGTGAGGCGGAAGGTCGTGCCCACCGCGCCCGAGAACGCCTCCGGCCGACCGTCAACGGGCAGCGGGCGCACGTCGAGCTTCAGCGGCGGCAGGGTCGAGCGGAAGCTCGCGGAGGACGTCATGCGGAACGCCCCCCCGCCGCGCTCGGTAATGCGCATGCCGCCCACCGTCACGCGCAGCGTGTTCGTGCACGCCTCCCGGAAACGCACGGGCAGACGATACGTGCCATCCGCGTAGGGTTCCACCGTCTCGGCCAGATAGTCGAGGCCGTCGTCCGGCAGGCCCTCGATGCGCTGCACCTGCACGCGCGCGCCGTCCTTCGTCGCGCCGTCGAAGGTGAACACGAACGCGCAGGGCACGCCCACCACGGCCTCCGCCGGCTCCAGGCGCACGGCGTCCTTTGCGCTGGCGGTCAGCGCGAGCGCCAGCGCCAGCATCGTCTCAACGCATCGCATGGAGGATCTCCTTCTGCGTGTTTTCCGCCACGACCGACGTGGCCACCGAAAGTCCGCTCGCGAGCACGACCAGCGTCAGCGCCGTCAGCAGCGCGCGCCGCAGCCCACCGGGCGGCAGCAGCGCCACAAGCCACGCAAGCGCCCACGCGCCGGCGAAGACAAGCAGCCGCGTGTCGAGCGAAAAAAGCACGTGCGGCCGGAAGAACACGCGCGTGAGCGGCAGCTCGGCGCGCGCGTCGTTCAGAAGCCGCGCCCGCGCCGCGCGCAGGCCGCGCCGCGTGGTCGGCGTTTCGCCCGTGCGGCGTTCGGCGAAAGCGTAGGCCGCCTGCGCCGCGCGCGCGTCGCCCGCGAGCAGCGCGCACGCGCCGAGGTTGCAGTAGAGCACGGGATTCGCCACGCCGGCCTCCGCGCAGGCCGCATACGCGCGCGCGGCCTCGCGGAAGTCCGCCTCCTGCACGGCGTGCGTGGCGCGCGCGTTGGCGCGGCGGTAGGTGAAGTCGGGCGACGCCGCCCAGGCGCCCGCCGCCGCCCAGCACGCCAGCGCCAGCGCCACGACCGTGGCGGTCGCCGTCTTCGCCGAGAACGCGGCGCGTTCCTGCTCCGCGAGCGCGCCGACCACGAGGTCGACGTCGGCCGCCGGGAAGTCGGCCGCCATGAGCCGCCGCGCGTCGGCCGCCGTCACGGCCGCGCCGTTCACGCCGTAGCGTTCGTCGAAGAAGCGCCGCACGGCCGCCGCGCGGGCCGCCGCGTCGCGCCGCCGCGCCAGCGCGCGCCGGCACCGCGCAAAGGCCGTCGCCCGACGGCGCGCCGCGCGCCGCGCCGCCATACGCCGCCGCACGGGCGGCGCCAGACGCGCGAACAGGAAGACGAACGGCGCAACGACGAAGAGCGCAAGCGCCGGCAGTCCATGCGGCAGCAGCGGCTCCGAAGCGACGCCGCGCGCGTCGAGGTCGAGCCCGTCGGGCATCGGGAAGACGTCCGCCTCCTCGCCCGTCTCGTCGAGCGCGCCCAGCGTGGCCTGCGCCCCGGCCTTGACCTGCACGGGCATCGTTTCCGTGCGCACCGTCTCGTAGGCGCGGCGCGCAAGATTGTAGTAGGCGAACTCCAACGGCGGGAACTCCACCGTGCCCGCCGTGCGCGCGCGAACGCGCCAGGTGAACACGCGCGCCGCCGCCAGCGTCTCCGTCTTGAGCGAGCCGTCGTCCACGCGGAAGACGCCCGCCGCATTGAGCGCCGCGGCGAAGGACGGCAGCACGAGCTCGCCCGGATTGTTCGCCCCCGCCACGGTGAGCGTGAGGACCAGCGGATCGCCCGCCGTGCACACGTTCGTGTCGAGCGCGGCCGTGATCGTGAGATTGGAGGCGATCGCGCCGCAGTACGTCGCCGGGCGCCCTTCGCGCGGCGGCTCCGCGACCGTGAGCGTCAGCGGCGCCGTGCGCGCGAGCGCCTCGCGCACGGTCGGCACGAGCCGCGCCCGGCCGAAGCGGTCGCGCTGCGTCTTCACGTCCGTGATGACCGGCGCCTTCACGGCGAGGGCCTTCACCTCCACGCGCCCCGCCTGCCCGGCCCGCAGCGGCAGGGTCTCGAACGCGAACTCCCACCCTTCCACGCCGGCGCGCGTCACCCGCGAGACGGCGAACGGGAAACGCTGCGGCCGGGGCCCCAGCATGCGGCCGAAATCGTCGTCGAACAGCGAAAAGGGATCGCGCATTCCGCCGAGGAGATCGTCCGACACGTAGTTGTTCAGCGTGAAGAACGGCGCGTTGCGCGTGTGGCCCTCGACGGGCGCGAGCGGCGGCATGCGGCGCGTGTCCACGGGGCGCAGCGTCTCCTGCACCCACCACTCCGGCCGCAGGAAGTCGGCCTCCACGTGCGGCGGCTTCTGCGCGAGGAACGGCGGCGTTTCCTTGAGCTCGCCCTCGAGCGGCGGCATCCACAGGCGCACGGTCAGCGTGGTTTCCTCCGTCAGCACGAGGTTCGTCACCGTCGCGGAGATCTCCACCGTCGGCTCGGGCGCGGCGACGGCCCCAAGGCCTCCCGCGCCCAACAGCGCCACAAGCAGCATCGTCCTCATTGGTAGTTGGGAGTTGGGAGTTACTGGATCACCACGACGGCGACGTTGCGGTGCGTGTCGTTCGTGGTGGCGGCGGGCGCGTTCGTGCCCGCCTCGCCCGTCAGCGTGTCGAGCTGCGACAGCGCGCGCGAGAGCCGCTGTTCGCGCTGGCGCTGCTGGCGCCCTTCCATCACGGCGATTCCCGTGAGCAGGCCGCCCGCGAAGCAGAGCAGCGCGAGCAGCGTCACGGAAACGCCCATCAGCACGGGGCGCGGCGCCTGCGTGAGCCGCGCCTCGGCGGCGGCGTGCGCGCGCGCCGCCGCGAGGCGCTCGCGCTCCACCGCCAGCGCCTCGCGCTCCAGCCGCAGCCGTTCCGCCGCCAAGTCGGGCGAAGTCATTCCGTCGGACCCCATTCGATCGGGAACCAGGTGCGGTAAGAGTTGTCGCGGTGCCACGTGTTGCCCGCGCTCGCGTAGTCGCAGAACGTCACGGCGCCGGGATAGCGGCCCTCGGGATTCTCCGTGTGGCTGCCGATCGGCAGCACGGCGTTGAACGCCATCCAAATGTCGTCGCTCGGCGCGCGCACGGCCGAGAAGCCGCTTACGGGCTGACCGTCGCGGAACTGTCCCTGGCGGTACGGATCCATCATGTCGCCGTCGCCGAAGCGGCTGTCGCGCGCGAGCAGCACCGGCCCGCGCGTGAACGCCACGTAGTGCGGCCTCACCGTTGCCTTCGCGTTCTTCCCCGCAAACGCATCCGGCGCGCTCGCCGGCCGATCCGCGATCGTGTGCGCCACCACGGGCATCTCGAAGTCGATCTCCACCACGTCGCCGAGGCGCCACTCGTGCGCCACCGTGAAGTAGCTGCCGGCCTTTACGCCCGCGAGCGGCTTGCCGTTGAGCCGCACCGAGGTGCGCGGGCCCGCCCACGCCGGAATGCGGAAGCGCACCGGCACCGTGCCCACGTTCTCCGTGTGGCTCACCACGCGCGCGGAAGAGGAGCGCGGGTAGAGCGAGTACATGTCGAACGCGACCTTGCGGCCGTCGGCCAGCGCGCCCTTCACGAGCGCGGAGGAGTAGAAGTTGAACGTGGCCGCGTCGCCCTTCGCGCGGAAGAGCAGCTTGAGGAAGCAGAGGAAGCCGCGCGGACCGTTCGCCGTGCAGCAGTCCGTGTGCATGTAGCAGTGGTGCTGGCCGTGGTAGC
>CAVEDG010000083.1:0-7099 GCA_963614205.1 bacterium
CCGCGCGCTACTACGCGCTCTGCGACCGCATGGGCCTGCTCGTGATCCAGGACCTGCCCAGCGGCGCGCACGACCCGAAGTGCCCGCTCAAGCCCGAGACGACGGGACGCTACGGCCTCGAACGCCTGGAGATGAAGCGGATGATGGACGCGCTGCAGACGTTCCCGTGCATCGTGATGTGGAGTCCCTACAACGAGGGCTGGACGCAGCCCGGCGAGTTCCTCACGCACGCGATGCTCGACTTCGCGCGCAATGCCGACGCGACGCGCCTCGTCAACGGCCCGAGCGGCTGCTGGGACTGGGAAGGCGGCCACCTGCTGCCCAACGGCTGGCAGGCCTGGGACAAGCGCCCGCTCACGCGGCACAAGCCGGCGGGTGCGTGCGAGGCGGCGGACACCGTGGACGCGCACCTCTACCGCGGGCCGCAGATGTTCGCGGTCAACGACCGGCGCATCTCCTTCCTCGGCGAGTTCGGTGGTCTCGGACATTCCGTGTCGAACCATCTCTGGAAGACGGACGCCGGTGCCGGCTGGGGCTATGGCGGCAAGGAGGATACGGCCACGCGCGAGGGCCTCGAGAAGACCTATCTCGGCCTTATGGCCAAGCTTGGCGATCTCGCGGAGAAGGGGCTCGGCGGCAGCGTCTACACGCAGACGACGGACGTGGAGATCGAGATCAACGGTCTGCTGACGTATGACCGCAAGGTGCTCAAGTACAACCCCGCCGTGCTCAAGGCCGCGCACGAGGCGGTCATCCGCCGCGCGCTCTCGAGCGGCGAAGGACAGCGTTGAGCCGATTCGCCGACTATCGCCTGTGGTGGTTCATCACGCGGCGCTGCAACCGCGCGTGCCGCCACTGTCTGCGGCGCGGCATTGGGGACGTGGGCGCCGAGCTTGACGCGCCCACGTGCCGGCGCATCCTGCTCGACTGGTGCGCGTGGCTGCGGCGGCACGGCCGCACGTCGTCCATCGAGTTCGGCGGGGCGAATCCGCTGCTGCGCGAAGATCTGCCGGATCTGCTGCGGATCTGCCGCGACGCGCAGGACGAGGGCCTCTTTGCGCGGGGCATTCGCATTCTCGCGAATCCCGAGACGCTCACGCCCGCCTACGTGCGCCTGATGGCCGACTGCGGCGTGAACGATTTTCCCGTGAGCATCGACGGGCTGGAGGCGACGAACGACGCGATGCGCGGCGCGGGCAATTTCGCGGCGGCCGTGCGCGCGCTCGACCTCCTGCGCGAGGGCGGCATTCCCACATGGGTCAAGTTCACATGCGTGAAGCGCACCCAGGCGGAGTTCGAGGCCGTGCGCGCGCTTGCGCGGGCGCACGGCGTGGAGAAGGTCGTGCCGGGGCGGCTCATCCTCGAGGGCGGCGGGCGCGACTGCGCGGACCAGGCGCTGTCGGACGACGAGTGGGCGGCGTTCATGCGGGAGCATCACATCGCGCCGCCGCCGTTCCCGCCGCCGGGCATGCGCGGGGGCGGACATTTCGTGGTCATGGCCGGCGGCGAAGTGCGTTCCAACCGCCGCGGTCCGGTGATCGGCCGTCTGCCCGGCGATTCCTTCGACGATCTCCTCGCGCGTCTGTAAGGGGGCGGCGAGCGGCGTCGACCCGGCGCGGAGAACTCAGGGGGTCTCGCGCACATGCGTGACGCAGGGCGCCGCGAGGTCGACGCCCGCGAAGAAGGCGCGCGCGGGGGCGTTCTTCGCCGTGGGCGTGACGTCGACGCCCGTCAGCGGCAGACCTTCCGCCGCGAGCGCGGCGCGGATGTGGTTGAGCGCGAAGTGCTCGAGCGTGCGCCCCATCGCGCGGCAGCTCATCACGAAGTCGGTGAGATGCGCCGTGCGCGCGTCGTAGACCGCGTAGCAGATGAGCCCCATGTCGCCGAAGGCGTCGCCCGCGCGGAACGTCCACACGCGCGTCTGGGGATCGTCGAGCAGCGCGGCGAAGTCGTCCGCCGTGCGCCGGAGCGTGGTGGCGTTGAACTGGTTGGTCTTGCCCGCCATCTGCGCGAGGCGCGGAATGTCGGCCGCGGTGGCGCGCGCGGCGCGGCACGTGAGCTTGAGGCCGTCGAGGTAGGCGGCGAGCGACGGCGCGGCGGCGGCGGCGGCGCGGCGCGCGGCCTCGTCGCGGTAGCGTACGGCGCGGGCGCGGTCGTCCTCCGTCGCGCCCACGTCCGAAAAATACGCGGCGTCGAGGCGGCGCAGGAACTGCGCGGGCTGCGCGAGGCCGTCCGCCGGGAAGGGCGGCACGGCGACGGCGGGCAGATGCGCCTTCATCTGCGCGCGCTCCATGGGGTTGTCGTCCACGAAGACGACGGAGTCGACGCCGAGGTTGAGCGTGTCGCAGAGCGCGAGCAGGTTGCCCGCCTTGGGCGACCAGGCCACGCCCGCGGCCGCGAAGTCGTCCCACGCAAGCGGCATGTCGGCGCGCGCGAGGGCGCGTTCGATGGGCGCGGCGCCATGGTCGGGCGGATCGTTCTTCGAGAGGAGCATGAGCAGCACGCCGCGCGCGCGTAGGGCGAGCAGCCCGCGCTGGAAGTCGGCGAACGGCGCGACCGCGTCCGCGCCGTCTTCCGAGACGATGCCGCGCCAGAGCGTGTTGTCCGCATCGACGGCGAGGATCTTCTTCGGGGCGCCGTCCACGAGGAAGCGGAACTCCTCCTCGATCGCGCGCAGGCCCGCGAGCGAGAAGGGCATGGCGGCGAGCGCGCGCAGGCGCTCGTCCCAGAACCCCGGCGTTTCGTCCGCGAGGCGCGCGAGGTCGGGCGCGACGAGGCGCGCCTGCGGCAGATGCGCGCGCAGCAGCGCGAGATCCTCCGCCGCCGCGCCGCCTTCCGCGAGAAACAGCACGGCCTCGGGGTCGAACGCGCGCAGACCGCCCGCCGGATCGAGCAGATCCTGACGCCAGGCGTCGAAGCCCGGCGCGAGGTAGACGGCGTCGCCGGCCCGCGTGAAGTCGCGCGCGAGAAGGTCAGGCGTGACGTTGCCGAGGAGGGCGATCTTCATGCTGTCTAGAACTGGTACGACATCGTGACGGCGACGGCGTGGGAGAGGCCGTTCTTCGTCTCGAACTTGTAGTCGTTTCCAATGTCGTCGGTGAGGGTGAGCGAGTCGCCCGACATGAACACGAGGCCGTAGCTCACCGCGATGTCGACCGGACCGAGCGCGTAGCCGAAGCCCACCGTGCCGATGTGGCGGTCGCCGGGCGGCAGCATCGTGGTGCCGTGGTACTTGCTGCAGGGATCCTGGTCGTAGACGTAGGAGCACATGAACGTGAGGTCGTCCGTGAGGTCGTAGGCGAGGCCGAAGCCGACACGCCAGGCGTCGTTCCACTTGAGCGGCACGTCGCGATCGGTGTCGCCGGGCAGATCGAAGTGGAGGTTGTCGATGGAAGACCACTGCGTCCACACCGCGACCACGCCGAGGTGGAGGTCGTCCAGCACGTCGTAGTTCGCGCCGAACGTGAGCGACTGCGGCACGCGCAGGTCGCACGAGGCCGCGCCGTCCGCCGCGTCCGCGCCGCTCTTCACCTGGTCATGCGCCTTGGCGACGGCGGCGGGATAGGCCTGGTTGTAGGCCTGGCTGTAGTAGTGCTCGTAGGCGGCCGAGCCCGGCACAATGCCCATGCCCGCGTACTGCGAGAGGGCGGCGCGCACGCCCTTGTCCACCTGCGCCGCCACGGCGGAGTCGTCGTAGCCGCGCACCTGCGTGTGGTTGTAGCCTTTCACGTGCGTGTCGATGTAGGATTTGTACATCACGCCCACGGAGAGCTTTTCCGTGATGTCGTATTTCGAGGAAATCTGCCAGCCCCAGTCGAGCATGCCGTTGTCGCCCTTGAGGTGGTCGCGCACGGTGCCGTAGTTCGCGCCGTCCTGCGCCGCCATCTTGTCCGAATACTGGTCGAACGCGAAGTACATGAAGCGCAGGCCCGCGGAGACCGACCAGTCTTCCGTGACCTTGTAGGCGAGGTTCGGGTTGATGGTGAGCCCCTTGATCGTGGTCTTGCGCGTATCCCAGGCGAGCGGCCAGTTCTGGTCGTAGCACGTGCCCAGACCGAATTCCGGCGCAAAGCCGAGGCCGAACGCGAAGTCGTAGGGCAGCTGCTGCGCGATGTAGACGTTCGGCAGCACGAAGCAGCCGGCGTCCATCTTGCGGCCGCGGTGGCCGTTGATATAGGTGTCGGCCGAGGGGTGCTCCGTGGTCATGCCGACCGTGACGACCGTGCCCGTGAGGTCGGTCAGCGTGGCCGGATTGTAGAAGTTCGCGGAGGCGTCCACGGCCCTGCCCATCACGGCGCCGCCCATCGCGTTGCCGCGCGCACCGCCCTCATAGAGCCCAAAACCAGCGGAAAATGCCGCCGTCGAGGCCAAAACCGTCATGAACGCCACTGCGTTGTGCTTTTGCATACTGTCTCAGATCCTGTTGTGACTTGGATGCGTGACATTATAACAAATTTTGTCGCAATGTTCAAGCGGCTTCGTGATGGGTTCAGGACCGACACATTTGGATCTGCCAGGAGCAGATTGAGGACAGTCTCACTCGCTGAAGGTGAAGTCGACGATCACGGGAGAATGGTCGGAGAGCGAGAGGGTCAGGGGATCGGCGATGACCGCGTGGCGCGTGGCGCGGAGGCCGGGCGTGTAGACCACGTAGTCGAGCTGGGACGCGCGTGGATCGCCCGGTTCCACGAGCCGGCCTTCGTAGCGGCCTTTGGCGTTGCGCACGGGGTCGCCGTGGTGCGAAGGCCGCGGGTCGCGCGCATCGGCCGTCTCCCGCGCCAGGCGATAGCCCGCCACCGCGAAGACGCGCTGCACCGCGCTCGTGGGCGACGTATTGAAGTCGCCGCCGCCGATGACGGGCAGGTCGCCCCACTTCGCCCGCGCGCGGGCGATCACGTCCACCACGCGCTGGGCGTTCAGTTCGCGCAGGGCGTCGCTCTCCGGTCCTTTCTTCCACCAGAAGTGCGT
This sequence comes from bacterium, assembly GCA_963614205.1. Taxonomy (GTDB): domain Bacteria; phylum Verrucomicrobiota; class Kiritimatiellia; order RFP12; family UBA1067; genus RUG572. The sequence continues at coordinate 4,969 of CAVEDG010000083.1, forward strand.
GGCGAAGGCGATGAGCCGGCGGCCGCACGCGCGATCCTCGAACACGCCCCAGGTCACGCTCTTCTCGACCTGCAGGCTCAGGTGGAAGAACTCCACGCCCGAATCCAGCCGCGCATAGCGCCGCGCGTTGAAGAGCAGCGGTTCGTGGTTGCACCAGTTGCGCGCCTTTGACTGGGCGCCGTTTTCGGCGCGCGCCCGGTAGAACGCCAGGTCCTCGTCGCCGCGCACGAGTTCGTAGCCGAGCGCGGGCGCCTGCTTGAAGAGCGCGCTTTCGTGCCAGTTGCGCGTGACCTCCTGCAGCGACACGAAATCGGGCTTTTCGCGCGCGAGCACCTCCAGCACGCCGGCGGCGCGCTCGCCTACGGGGTTCTTGAAGTAGTCGCCCCAGATGTTGAACGTCATGAAGCGCGCGGACGGCGCCGCGGGCAGCGGCGCGACCTGCGGCCGCCACGCCGCGCGCCAGTCGATCCACAGACGATCCGCCTCGAACGTCACGGGCAGCCACACGTAGCGGCTCTCCTCGTGGTTCTGCGGATGCCAGATGTCGAACAGCGCGATCACCTCGCCCGGCCGCCCCGCCACGGGCAGCAGGAACGTGGACTGCGCGCCCCAGGTGATGTCCGCCCCCAGTCCCGAGGCGGGGTTGACGCCGCGGCAGGGATTGCCCAGCCGCTCCCACGGCCCCGCCAGCGTCTTCGCGCGGTAGAGACGCGCCTTGTTGGGCCGCCAGCCCGTGCAGCCGGAGCCGATCAGGTAGTACCAGTCGCCCTGCCGGCAGATCGCCGGCGCCTCGGTCGAATCATCCACGGCCATGCGGATGCTCGCGCCCGTGTAGTCGAGGTAGTCCTCCGTGAGCGCGTCGATGTGCAGGGTGCGGTTCTCCTCCGAGGCGAAGACGTGGTAGGCCGTGCCGTCGTTCTCCACGAAGAGCGTCATGTCGCGGCTCATCGCGCCGTTGGGCCGCAGCGAACGCCGGAACGCGAACGGGCCTTCGGGACGTTCCGCCGTGGCGATGCCCACGCGCGCCGCCTTGTAGCCCTGTCCCTTCAGCTCCAGGTGGAAGTACATCACGTACTGCCCCGTCTTCGGGCAGCGCACGACCTTCGGGCGCTCGAGTATGCAGCCCGCGGTGATGTCGCTCGCCGGGTCGTCCGTCACGGCCAGCGCCACGCCGCGGTCGTCCCAGTTCACGAGGTCGGTCGAGGAGTAGGCGTGCACGCCCACGTACGCGCGGTTGCCGGCGGCGCCGTAGACCTTGTGCTCGCCATACCACCAGTACACGCCGCGGTCGAACAGAACGCCGCCGCCGTGCGCGTTGATCACGTGGCCCGCGGTGTCGTGCCAGAGCGCGCCCGGCCGAATCTCGACCGCGCCGCTCGCGGCCAGCGCCGCCGCAGCGGCAAGAAACGTCATGAGGATCTTTTTCATGTCGTCAAGTCTACCACATCCCATGTGGGAAGTAAACCCCATTGCGTACGTAGGGTACGGCGCTTTGCCCTGCGAATATGGTATACTGTTGCGGTATGGCAAAACTGGAGACGCTTCGGACTTGCGCTGCGGCGATCGCCCTGACGGCGACCGCCTTTGGCGGCTTTCATTCGACGTCGTCGATCGATGGTTGGTCGGGCGGGGGTCATGTTCTGGCGGGTGGCACGATCTACACGCTCTCCGCCGACAAGACGCTGCAGGCGGGGCCGGGTGCGCCCGTGTTCGTGGTGAACGGCACGGAGGAGAATCCCGCCGTGCTCTACATCCCGTCAAACGTCACGCTTACCGTGACGGGCGGCGCGGGCGCCGGCACGACGCCGGGTGGCGCGGGCGTGCGGCTCGACGCGGCGAAGCGGCTTCTCGTGTGCGGCGGTGGCCGGCTTGTCGCGATGGGCGGCGCGGCCGGTGACGGCGGCGCGGGCACCGGCGGCGGCAACGCCGACAAGGACGGCAAGGAGTGCTGGAGCGGCGCGGGCGGCAGCGGCGGTGCGGGCGGCGGCGGCGCGGGCGCGGGCATTGGCGGCGATGGCGGCCGAGGCGGCGCGGGGGGCAGGGGGGGGGGGGGGGGGGGGGGGGGGGGGGGGGGGGGCGAATACAACGGCAACGCCGGCGGCGCGGGCAGCGCGGGCACGTCGGGCACGAG
>CAVEDG010000084.1:0-7088 GCA_963614205.1 bacterium
GACACGCATGAAGCATCTGAATCTGATTGCTGCTTTGGGCCTCGCCGGCGCGCTGTGTGCGGCGGAGAACGCCGTGAACGTCGACTGCGGGCGCCAGCTGTTCGTGGACGACGCGCTGGTGGAGAGCATGACCAATCTCGTGCGCCACTGGAATCCTCCCGTGAAGGAGGCGCGTCCCGTCGTGTGGCCGGGGAACGGCGCGGGGCGCGGCGTGCGCGCGGGCGGCGCGGACGCCAACCTCACCTGCGCCACGGACGGTGGCCTGTGGTGGGATCCCACGCGCGGCTGCTACCGGCTCTGGTATCAGGCGGACTGGCTGGGCGACGCCTGCTACGCCGAGTCGAAGGACGGCGCGCACTGGACGTACCCGAAGCTCGGCGCCGTGAAGGGCACGAACCGTCTCTTCGCGGAGAAGAGCCGTCTCGACAGCTGGGGCGTGTCGCCCGACTACTTCGCCGTGAACCCCTACGCGAGCTGGGTGATGTTCATCTCGCCGCCGGGATGGTACACGGAGGACGAGGCGTGGCGCTCGCAGGACGGCCTCGTGTTCACGCCCGTGGGCAAATTGGGTTATTCGGGCGACCGTTCCACGTTCTACTGCGACCCATTCCGCGGCACGTGGGTGTTCTCCCTGCGCGATTTCGACAGGCCGGTGCGCGGGCGCGCGCGCTGGTTCTTCGAGAGCCGTGAGATCAGGAGTCCGCTCTGGAAGCGCGACACGGGAAATCGAAAGGCGACGCCCAAGGCCGCGGACTATGCGGGGCTGCCGGGCTCCGAACCGTGGTTCGGCGTGACGAACAGGCCGAACTGGCAGCTTTACAGTTTCAACGCCGCGCCCTATGAATCGCTCATGCTCGGCGTGATGGAAGTGCTCTACAACACGCCGCGCGACAACGGCGACTGCGAGAAGGTGGGGCTGCCGAAGCAGACGGGGCTTCACTTCGTGTTCTCGCGCGACGGCAAGGACTATGGCGCGCCGCGCGACGTGGCGGACATCGCGCCGGAAGGCTGGGGCAGCGGCAAGTGGGATTCGGGCTACCTCTCGCCGATCGGCGGCATCTGCACGGTCGACGACGAACGCCTCACGTTCTACTACTCGGGGCTGCGTGGCGATTCCACGCGCCTGGAGAAGGGGGGCAAGTGGATGCGCAACGGCATGTACTCGAACGGGGCCATCGGACGCGCGACGCTGCGCCGCGACGGTTTCGCGGGCCTGGTCGCCGACGGCGCGGGCGCGCTCGTCACGAAACCGCTCGCGTTTACGGGTGCGCACCTCTTCGTGAACGCGGACTGCCTCTTCGGCGACGTGCGCGCGGAGATCCTCGACGCAGAAGGGCGTCCGTTCCCCGGCTTCGCGGCGGCGGACTGCGCACCGCTCGTGCAGGACGACCGCACGAAGGCGGAACTCGTCTTCAAGGGCGGCAGCCTTGCGGCGCTCGGCGGCAGGAACGCGCGCATCCGCTTCCTGCTGCACTGCGCCACGCTCTATTCGTTCTGGGTGTCGCCCTCCGCGCGCGGTGAATCGCGCGGCTACGTGGCCGCCGGCGGCCCGCAGTATCCCGGTCTTCGCGACCGGTAGGCGGCAACGGCAGACAGGGGAGCGGTTGAGATGCTGAAGATTCTGTGGATTCTGAAGGTTCTGAAGACCAATGCCTTCGGTCTGGCGATTCTCGCGTGTGCGGGCGTGTCGTTCGCTTTTCCGGAGGCCTTCACGGACTGGGGCGGCGTGAAGCTGACATCGTGCGTGACGCCCGCCATCCAGGTCATCATGTTCGGCATGGGCACGACGCTTTCGCTGGCGGACTTCGCGCGTGTGGCGAAGTGTCCCTGGGCTGTGGCGACGGGCGTGTTCCTGCAGTTCCTTGTGATGCCGCTCGTGGGCTTTCTTCTGGCGCTGGCCTTTGGATTCACGGGCGAGCTCGCGGCGGGCTGCGTGCTGATCGGCTCGGTGGCCGGCGGCACGGCGTCGAACGTGATCGCTTATCTTGCGAAGGCGAACGTGGCGTTGTCGGTCACGATGACCTGTTGTTCCACGCTGCTCTCGCCGTTCGTCACGCCGCTTCTGATGAAGGCGCTCGCGGGCCGCTTCGTGGCCATCGACGCGAAGGCGATGATGCTTTCGATCCTCATGATCGTCATTGTGCCCGTGGCGGTGGGCGGACTCGTGCGCGTGCTGTTCCGGCGCGTGTTCGAGAATCACAAGACCGCCATCGACCGTGCGCTCTCGCTTGTCTCCATGGCGGGCATCTGCTTCACGATTCTCGCGCTGACCGCTCCCAGCCGCGGCGCGTTCAAGGAGGCGGGCGCGCTGATTGTGCTTGCGGCGATCCTGCACAATTCGATCGGCTATGCCGGCGGCTACTGGCTCACGCGCCTGCTCGGCCGTTTCCTTGGTTTTGACGAACGCGACGCGCGCACCGTGGCCATCGAAGTCGGCATGCAGAACGGCGGAATGGCCGGCGCACTCGCCACGGACGTGCTTAAGAGCGCCGTCGCCGCCTTGCCGGCCAACATCTTTTCGATCTGGATGAACTTCTCCGGCTCGCTTCTCGCCAATCGCTGGAGCCGCAAAGCCGCTTGATCCTTTGGCGCTTACGGCGGCGATCCTCCGCCCCAGAAGGGCTCCGGGCGTCAGGTCCAGTAGGTGCGGTCGAGTTCGCGCCAGCGGCTGGCCTCGGACCCCGGCGCGTCCGACGCCTGCATCTCCCGCGACCGCAACATTCTGCGAGACTGTAGCGACATGGAAGTCTCCGCCGCGCTTCGCCGCGTGGCGAAGCCGAAGGGCTGGAGCAAGGAGACCTATGTTTTACTGGTGGACCCGCCGGGACTTGAACCCAGGACCAAGGGATTATGAGTCCCCCGCTCTGACCGACTGAGCTACGGGTCCGCGCACACACGGAGAAAGTTTAGCACATCGCGGGCGGGCGCGTCAATGTGGTATACTGTGTGGCATGGCACTTGACTTCATTTTCCGGGCCGCCGTCGGTGCGGTTGTCCTTCCGTTGCTGGCCGATTCCGTCGCCCTTCCGGAGCCGGCCGCCCTGCGCGCGCGGTTCCCCGACGCCGACCGCGTCGTTCTCGACCAGCGCATCCAGACGCGCTACGAGGCCGACGGCAGCGACGAGACCACGCAGGAGGAGTGGGAGAAGGCGCTGACCGAGAAGGGATGCCGCGCGCTCGCCACCCTCGCGATCGACTACAGCGCGCGCTACGGCGAGGCCGGCATTGCGTTCGTGGAAATCATCGGCACGAACGGCGTGGCGCGCGCCATCGACATTTCGCGCACGCTGCGCGACGCCACGGACAACTCCGCGCTCGGCATGAACATCGTCGATCCGCTCGACCGCACGGTCTCCTGCGCCGTGCCGGGGCTGAAGGTGGGCGAGACGCGCCACGTGCGCGTGTGGAACCGCGCGCGCCGGGCGCGGATGCAGGGCGCCTGGTGCGACACGATCCCGCTCGAGAAGACCGTGCCCATTCTCGCCACCACGATCACCGTGGACGCGCCCGAGGGGCGTCCGCTCGTGCACGCCGCCGTGCGCCACCCCTTCGGCGCGACCGTCACGCGCGAACCCGACCGCGCGCTGCCGGGCGGCCGGCGGCTCTCCACCTGGCGGGTGCGCGACGTGCCGCAGCTCTTCCCCGAGCCGAACATGCCGCCGCTGTCGTGCTGCGCCCAGACGCTGCGCCTCTCCACGATTCCCGACTGGCCCGCGGTCTCGCGCTGGTACTGGGGACTCTGCGCACCGCATCTCGCGCACGTCACGCCCGCGATGACGAACGCCGTGCGCGCGCTCACGGCCGACTGCACGACCGACGCCTCCCGCATCCGCGCCCTCTTCCGCTTCGTGTCGCAGGACGTGCGCTACATGGGCCTCACGCTGGAGGACACCGCGCCCGGCTACGAGCCGCACGACGTGAACGTCACCTTCGAGAACCGCTACGGCGTGTGCCGCGACAAGGCCGCGCTGCTCGTCGCCCTCCTGCGCGTGGCGGGGCTGCGCGCCTATCCCGTGCTCATCCACGCGGGCGCGAAGATGGATCCCGAGATCCCCTCGCCCTACTTCAACCACGCGATCGTGGCGGTGGAGGACGCCGCCGCGCCGAACGGCTACGCGCTGATGGATCCCACGGATGAATCGACGAAGGATCTGCTGCCCGCCTACCTCTCGGATCGCTCGTTCCTCGTGGCGCGTCCCGACGGTGCGCCGCTTCTGACTTCGCCCGTGCCCGGCGCAGACGCCAACGCGCTGCGCATCGACACGGTCGGCGCGCTCGACGCCGACGGCGCGCTGCAGCTCACCACGCAGCTCGCCTTTGGCGGCATCAACGACACCGTGGCCCGCCATGCGCTGCGCAAGAAGACGCCCCTGCAGCGCCGGCGCTGGTTCGAGGACGCCTGGCGCCGCGCCGTGCCCGGCATCGAGCTCGTCTCCGTCACCGTCACGCCCGATGACATGAACGACACCGAGACGCCGCTTTCGGCGATGACCGTCACGCGTCTGCCGGGCGCGCGCCTCGCGGGACGCACGCGCGACGCGCTCGCGCTGCCGCTTCTCTCACAGGGCTTCGGCGTGGCGGGCGGCATTCTCGACGACAACTTCGCGCTCGAGACGCGCCGCTTCCCGCTCGTGCTGCCCTGCACCGCAGCCGCGGAGGAGACACTTCGCCTCTCGCTTGGCGCGAACGTGGGCGCACCGTGCGATCTCCCTTCGCCCGTGCAGATCGCGGCCACGAACGCCTACGCCTTCACGCGCACGGTCGCCTGCACCAACGGCCAGCTCACCGCGCGCCGCGCGCTGCGCATCATGGACGTCAACATCGCCGCCTCCGCCTACGCCGACGTGCGCCACGCGCGCCAGGAGGCCGCGTGCGCCGAGCGCGAGGTCGCGCGCTTCGCCGCCTGTGGCGAAGACCTCGGCGCCCACACCCACGTGCGCGAGGAGACCATGATCGCGCACTACCTCTCGCCCACCGCGTGGGTGGAGACCAATATCGTGGAGCGTGAGATTCTCACCGTGCGCGGCAAGCAGACGGCGAGCGAGCTCTCGTTCGGCTACGCGCCGAGCACGCGTCGGATCGCGCTCGTCTCCGCCACGGTCTCCAACCGCAACGGCCGCGTGTTCCGCGTGGCGCCGCATGAAGTCAACGTGCTCGACTGCGGCTGGGCGGCTTCGGCGCCGCGCTATCCCGCGTCCAAGCTGCTCGTGGCGAACCTGCCGGGCGTGGAGATCGGCAGCGTGGTGCGCACCGTCGTGGCGCGCACCGTCACGAACGCCCCCGTGGCCGAGACCTTCGCGTATACGTTTGGCGGACGCGATCCCGTCGACGTGGAGCGTCTCGAACTGCACGTGCCCGCCGGACTTGAACCGCGCTTCGACGCGCGGCGCGTGCCTGCCGCCACCGTGACGACGAACGCCGCCGGCGCGCGCACGATGACGTGGCTGCTGCGCCATCCGACGCGCGTGCCCGACGAGCCGTCGCGCGCGCCCGCGCTCTTCTGGCGGCCCACCGTGGCCGTGTCGTTTGCCGACTGGCGCGCGCAGGGCCGCGCCCTCCTGGGCGCGCTCGCCGCGGCGCGGCGCCGGGGCGACGCGCTGCCCGCGACGCCGGGCGACACCCCCGCCGCGCGCATCACGGCGATCCGCACCGCGCTGCGCGGCGTGCGCACGGCCGGGCCGGCGCTCTTCGAACTGCCGTTCGACCGCGCGTTCACGCCGCCGGCGACGGTGCTCGCCGAGGGCTACGGCTCGCGCGCCGACCGCATGAACCTGCTCTACGCGCTTCTGGAGCAGGCAGGCTTCGAGTGCGCCTTCGTGCTGACGGCGGACGACGCGCAGGGCTTCCATCTCGACGAGGCCGAACGCCGCGCCGTGCCGCGCCCGTGCACCTTCAACACGCTTGTGATCCGCGCCACGTGGCGACATGGCCTGCCGCTTCTCCGCTGGCTTCCCGTCTGGCCCGACGACGAGGTGTTCTGGGTGGGGTCCGAAAACGAGTACACCCCGCCCGAGACCAGCAGCCATTTCGGCGACTCCTTCTACGATCCCGCCACCGACACCTTCGGCCAGATTCTACCAACTACCAACTACCAACTCTCTCGCGACTTCAACACCTGCCGCATGGAGATCCGCGAAAACGGGGCGGTCGACTTCGACATCACGAACACGACCTACGGCGCAGACGTGGGCGGACTGCGGCGCGCGTTCGCCGAGATGCTGCCCGAGCGACGTCAGCGCTTCCACCAGAAACTGCTCAGCGCGCTCGCACCCAATGCCACAGCCACGGGAGACCTTGAAACCAACGTCAAAGGCTACCCGTTCACCATGTCGTTCCGCGCCTATGCCGAAGGCTTCGCCAATGCGCGTGGCGACCTGCTGTCGGTCGCGATTCCCGACTTCTCGTCGAAGCCCTTCAACGCGGAAGGGCGCATCCGCCGCACGCCGCTCGCCGTCATGGGCAAGAATGAGGTGGAGGACGTCTACGAGATTGTCTTCCCCGCTGGTTACACGGAGATCGAACGTCTTCCCGAGGCGTTCCAGATCCGCAATCCGCGCGATCCGGACGACGTGTGGCTGCGTCACGAAGTCTCGCACCGCATCGAGGGCGGCCGCCTTCACGTGACGGTGCGCCGCCGCGTGGCGCGCGCGAAGGCGGAGTGGTTCGGGCCGTCCTACCAGGCGCTTCTCGCCGAGTGGAACCGCCGCGCCACCGCCGACGCCGTACGCACCGTGGTCGTGCGTCGCTGAGGCGCGTAAAAAATTTTTTCAAAAATTTTTCAAAACCCCCTTGCGCGGCGGCGCGGGATTTGATACACTATTTCCTCGTTCGCCCCACCACGGGACAACGCCGCGAGGCGGAGGAGCGTGGACGGCGAGATTCGATCCTTGAGAAGAGATGGTGCCGAAAGAGCGCGGAACGGACGGAGGCTCCGAGTGAGCCGCCGGAAGGGACGCGGAACACAGTGAGAGACAAGAACGAGTCTGCAGGCGGGTCCCGCCACCTCGGTGGCGGACCGAAAGTCAAGACGAAGTTTTTTTCTGAGAGTTTGATTCTGGCTCAGAACGAACGCTGGTAGCGTGGATTAG
>CAVEDG010000085.1:0-6954 GCA_963614205.1 bacterium
GAGCGGCACGGAGCAGGAGCCCGGATTCGCGAAGCGCTCGCCGCTCGTGAGCAGCTGATTCGTCAGCCCCAGCGTCTGCGCGAGGCGGCGCACCATGTAGAGATTCGCCTGATGCGGCACGAAAAGATCGGGCTGCGGAAGCGCGGCGGCGCGGAAGGCGGAGAGAAAGGCGGCAACCGGGCCTGCCACGAAGCGGAACACGCCGAAGCCGTCCATGGAGATCGTGCCGTTCGCGGGGCAGCGCAGGGTGTCGCCACCTGCGCCGTCCGTGTAGAACGCGAAGTGCGCGGGCGCGGCGGAAGGGGAGGAGGAGACGAGCGTGGCGGTGGCGGCGTCGGACATCACGGCAAGCGTGTTGACGTCGGTCGCATCGACGTGGGCGGACTGCGCGTCGCCGTCCACAAGCAGCACGCGCCGGCCCGTGGCGGCGGCGAGCTGTCCCGCCACGAAGAGCCCGTAGGGGTAGCCGCAGCAGGCCATCTGGAGGTCGAGCGCGGCGACGTCGTGGCCGAAGCCGAGCGCGTGCTGCAGTTGCGCTGCGAGCGCGGGAAAGCGGTTGGGCGCGGAGAACGACACGGCGATGACGCCGCCCACGCTTGCCGCATCCACGCCGTCGAGTGCGGCCTGCGCGGCGGGCAGCATGAGGTCGAGCACGGTTTTGCCGGGCGGGAGCGCGCGGGTCTGCGCGAAGCCCGTCGACTTCACGATGGACTCGGCCTTCGCCTCGCCCACGAGCGCGGCGCACCGCGCGCGGTTGTCGTGCGCAGTGGCCGGCACGCAGCCGCAGATGGCCTCGATGTCCAGGGCCGCGACGAGTTCATTCGGAAAATCTTGCATGGGTGTCGTTTTAGCAATCAGTATACCACAGTTTGGCCGCCCACGACCACCCACGACCACTTTGACGGCTTTACAATCCGAACGTGAACTGATAGACTATCCTCCCCAAAAGAAAGAAGAAACATGAAGAAGACGTTTGCGGTTCTGGCGGGCGACGGCATCGGCCCCGAGATCGTGCAGGAGGCGGTGAAGGTCCTGCGCGCGGTGGCGACGCGGTTCGGCCATGCGTTCACGTTCGACGCGCGGCTTGTGGGCGGCGCGGCGTATGACGCGGAAGGGGACTGCCTGCCGGCGGCGACGCTCGCGGCGTGTCGCGCGGCGGACGCGGTGCTGCTGGGCGCGGTGGGCGGCCCGAAGTGGGACGCGCTGCCGGGCGAGAAGAGGCCCGAGCGGCGCGCGCTGCTCACGCTGCGGCGGGAGCTGGGGCTCTTCGCGAACCTGCGTCCCGCCAAGGTGTGGGACGCGCTGCGCGCGGCGAGCCCGCTGAAGCCGGAGATCGTGGCGGGCGGCATCGACCTGCTCGTGGTGCGCGAGCTCACGGGCGGCCTCTACTTCGGCGCGCACGACCGCGCGGCGGATGGCCGGAGCGCGCGCGACGAGCTGCCGTATTCGGCGCCGGAGATCGCGCGCATCGCGCGCGTGGCGTGCGCCGCCGCGCAGAAGCGGCAGGGGCGCGTGACGTGCGTGGACAAGGCGAACGTGCTCGCCACGAGCCGCCTCTGGCGCGAGATCGTGCAGCAGGTGCGCGACGCGGACTTCCCCGACGTGGCGCTCGACTTCATGTACGTGGACAACGCCGCGATGCAGCTCGTGCGCGCGCCCGGCCGCTTCGACGTGATCCTCACCGAGAACATGTTCGGCGACATCCTCTCCGACGAGGCCTCGCAGATCACGGGCTCGATCGGCATGCTGCCTTCCGCCTCGCTGCGCGACGACGGCTTCGGCCTCTACGAACCCATCCACGGCTCGGCGCCGGACATCGCCGGCAAGGGCATTGCCAATCCGCTCGCCACGATTCTCTCGGCCGCGCTCATGCTGCGCCATTCGTGCGGACTGGCGGCCGAGGCGGACGCGATCGAACGCGCGGTGGGCGACGTGCTTGCGCGCGGCCTGCGCACGGCCGACCTCGGCGGCGACGTCACCTGCGCCGCAATGGGCGACGCCGTGGCGGCCGCCGTGGCGCAGAGCGCGAAGCCGGCGGGGCGCGTCTACTTCGTTTCCGGCATCGACACGGGCATTGGCAAGACGGCGGTCACGGGCCTGATGGCGCGCGCGCTGGCCGCGGCCGGCCACGACGTGATCACCGTCAAGATGGTGCAGACGGGCAACGACGGCTTCTCCGAGGACATCGACGCGCACCGCGCGCTGTGCGGCCGCCACTATCCCGAGGACGACGCGGGGCTCACCGCGCCGCAGATCTTCAAGTTCCCGTCTTCGCCGCAGCTCGCGGCCCGCCTGGAAGGGCGCGCGGTCGATCTCGCGGCGATCCGCCGGGCCGTGGCGGCGTGCGCCGCGCAGCACGAGATCGTGCTCGTGGAATCGGCGGGCGGGCTCGACGTGCCGCTCACGGAGGACGACACGCTCACGATCGACGTGGCGGCGGCCTGCGGCTGGCCGCTCATCCTCGTGACGTGCGGCCGCCTCGGCTCGATCAACCACACGCTCCTTTCGCTGGAGGCCGCGAAGGCGCGCGGCATGGCCGTGGCGGGCGTCGTCCACGACTGGTGCGACGGCGCCGATCCGCTCATCGACCGCGACACGCCCGAGACGACGCGCCGCTTCCTCGCGCGCTGGGGCTTCCCGCCCGTCGTCGTGCGCGTGCCGCGCTTCGACCTCGCGGGACCGTATCCCGACGTGGACTTCTCGGAGCTCTTCGCATGAACACCGGTTTCGACTTCGCCGCCGCGCGCGCCTACGACCGCGCGCACATCTGGCATCCCTACGCCCCGCTGGGCAATCCGCCGCCCGTCGAGTTCGCGACGTCGGCCTCGGGCGTGAACATCGCGCTCGCCGACGGCGAACAGCTGATCGACGCCGTGTCGAGCTGGTGGTGCGTGGCGCATGGCCACAACCACCCCGCGATCGTCGAGGCCATCCGCCGCCAGAGCGAGACGCTGTGCCACGTCATGTTCGGCGGCTTCACGCACGAGCCCGCCGTGGCGCTGGCGGAGAAGCTCGCCGCGTTCGCGCCGCCCGGCCTCGACCGCGTGTTCTTCGCCGACTCCGGCTCGATCTCCGTGGAAGTCGCGGCGAAGATGGCCGTGCAGTACCAGAACGCGCTCGGCCGGCCAGAACGCAACAAGCTGCTCGCGCTCAAGGGCGGCTACCACGGCGACACGTCGCTCTGCATGGCGCTCTCCGATCCGGACGGCATGCACGTGCTCTTCAAGGGCATCATGACGCGGCACTACTTCGCGGAAAAGCCCGGCATCGCGCCCGACGCGCCGTGGGATCCCGCCGACGCGGCGTCGCTGCGCCGCCTCGTGGAGGAGCACGACGGCGAGCTCGCCGCGCTCATCTGCGAGCCCGTGTTCCAGGCCGCCAACGCGATGAACTTTTACCATCCCGCCTACCTGCGCGAGATGCGCCGCCTGTGCGACGAACATGGTCTGCTGCTCATCTTCGACGAAATCGCGGCCGGCTGCTATCGCACGGGCCCGCGCTGGGCCCATTCGCGCGCGGGGATCACGCCCGACATCATGACCGTGGGCAAGGCGCTCACGGGCGGCCATCTCACGCTCGCCGCCACGCTCGCCTCGCGCACCGTGGCCGACACGATCTCGAACGGCCGACCGAGCGCGTTCATGCACGGGCCCACGTACATGGCCAATCCGCTCGCGTGCGCGGCGGCGTGCGCCTCGCTCGACCTCTTCGCGCAGAGCGACTACGAGGCGAAGGTGGCGCGCATCGAACGGCAGTTCCGCGACGGCCTCGCGCCGCTGCGCGCGCTGCCGAACGTGCGCGACGTGCGCGTGCTCGGCGCCGCGGGCGTGGTGGAGGTCGAGCGTCTGCCGCGGCAGGAGGACGTCTCGCGCGTCATCCACACACACGGCGTGTGGCTGCGCCCGTTCTGCAATTTCATCTACGCCATGCCGCCGCTCGTCTCGGACGCGGCCACGATCGACCGCATCGTCGGCGCGCTTGGCGATCTCGCCTCCGCGCCGCCCGGTCCGCCGCCCGCGGAAGGCGACTTCCACGAGTGACGCTTGACAGCGCGCGGCGCATCCTCTACACTATGCGAATGTATGTTTCAGACTGATCCCTTTGGACTGATTGTCCTGCTGATCGGCATGTCGCTCGTGCCGTTCGTGGCGATGATCGCCACGAGCTACCTGAAGATCGTGGTGGTCACCTCGCTCATCCGCAACGCGCTCGGCATCCAGTCCATCCCGCCGAACATGGTGCTTAACGCGCTCGCGCTCATTCTCTCGTTCTACATCATGGCGCCGGCCGTCTCGGAGAGCTGGAACACGCTGCAGCAGGGCCTGAAGGACAACAAGCCGGAAGTGCTCTACCAGACCGACCTCGCCGCGCGCGCCGCCGAGCCGTACCGGCAGTTTCTCGTCCGCGAGACCTCCGAGGCGCAGGTCGCGTTCTTCACGCGCACGGCCGAGAAACTGTGGGCGCCGAAGAACGAGAAGGGCGAGGCGCAGCACATCGAGGTCGATTCGAAGAGCTTCTTCATCCTCGTTCCGGCGTTCTGCGTGTCGGAGCTCACGAAGGCGTTCCAGATTGGCTTTCTCGTCTACCTGCCGTTCATCGCGATCGACATCATCGTGTCGAACATCCTGCTCGCGATGGGCATGATGATGGTCTCGCCCGTGACGATTTCGCTGCCGTTCAAGCTGCTGCTGTTCGTGATGGTCGATGGCTGGACGCTGCTCATCCAGGGCCTGGTGCAGTCCTACATCCACTGAGGAAGCCGCCATGAGCCACGCGCAACTGATCTTCTACGCCCAGCAGTGCCTGATCCTCGTGCTCAAGCTCTCGCTGATTCCGATTCTCGTCGCCACGGTGGTGGGCATTCTCGTGTCGCTGCTGCAGGCGCTCACGCAGATCCAGGAGCAGACGCTCGGTTTCGCGGTGAAGCTCATCGCGATCTCGATCACGCTCATGGCGGCCAGTTCCTGGATTGGCGGCGAACTCTACCTCTACACGCAGGATGTCTTCGCCCATTTCCCCTTTCTTGCCCGTTGAGAAGGGGAGGAAGATCGTCTTCCTCTTACGCAAGGGTTTCTGTTCCAACATCGCGACGGCCGATAGAGCTGATCTCTGTTCGCTCGACAATGTCTTGGTACGGAATGGGCGATGTCGCCTTTTGTGGTATAATTTCTCCTCGGCAGGGAAACCCCACAACGGGGAAATGGGCTGCGAACAGAAATGAAAACGAAACAGATGAAGAAAATTCTTGTCCTGGCGCTTGCGGCGGCGGGCGCGACGATGGCGGCGGAGGCGGAGACGATTTGCTCCTGGCGAGGCGAGACGACGGTCGTGTGGTTCGACGTCACGAACCGGACGGGCGCGGCGGCGCTGTGGCGCCCCGCCGGCGAGCCGTCGTCGTGGGTTCGCGCGGGCGTGGCGCGCCCGGTGCGCGGCGACGGGGACGTCCTCTATCCCGACCGCGTGGAGTGGGGCGGCGCGGCGCTCGTGCAGGACGGCGAAGCCCTGCGCGTGGTGGCCGAAGTCGCCGTGCCGCGCGCGGGCGAGACGCCGCGCGAAGTCGCGGTGGCGTGCGGCCCGGAAAAGCGCGTCTACGCGCTCGACGTCTGCGCGCGCGAGTTCCCCGCCGGACGCGACCGACGCGTGTTCCTCGACCTCTGGCAGCACCCGTGGGCCGTGGCGCGCTACTACCAGGTCGCGCCGTTCTCGGCCGCGCACGAGGCGAAGATGCGTCCGCTCTGGGAGGCGCTCGCCGACATGGGGCAGAAGACGATCACGGCGACGATCATGGATCGGCCGTGGGCGCACCAGTGCTTCGACGCCTACCATTCGATGGTGCGGCACATCCGCACGGCGGACGGCGGTTGGAAATTCGACTACGCGACGTTCGATCGCTATGTCGCGTTCGCGCTCTCGTGCGGGCTCGGGCCGCAGATCCACT
Source organism: bacterium (assembly GCA_963614205.1). Taxonomy (GTDB): domain Bacteria; phylum Verrucomicrobiota; class Kiritimatiellia; order RFP12; family UBA1067; genus RUG572. Next base: position 5,939 of record CAVEDG010000085.1, read on the forward strand.
GCTACACGCTCTGTCCGTTTCGCCTCAAGCGGTATGCGTGGGAGGACGAGAAGGGCAATCCGAAGTTTGGCGACTTCGACGTCGGCTCGCCGGAGTTCATCGACTACTGGCGTTCGTTCCTCGTGGACTTTGCCGCGCACGTGAAGGCGAAGGGCTGGTTCGAGAACACGTACATCGCGCTCGACGAGCGGAGTCCGGCCGAGCTCAAGGCGGCGTGCGACCTCGTGAAGAGATACGGCGACTTCAAGATCGCGATGGCGGGCGACCGGGCGCCGAGCCTCTTCGACGGCATCGAGATCGACAACTTCTCGATCGCGCTGCAGTGCGTGACGCCGAAGTACATCGCCGAGACGGCGGCGCGGCGCGCGCAGGGGCGCACGACCACGGTCTACGTGGCGGGCGGGAATCCCTGCACGGGCATCGCGCAGCCGCCGATCGACTGCATGTGGCTCGGCGCGTATCCGGGCGCGATGGATCTGGACGGCTTCCTGCGCTGGGCCTACTGCTCGTGGCCGGCGAACCCAAACAGCGACACGACCTACTCGCCGTGGTTCGGCCGCTGGTCGGCGGGCGGTACGTATCTCACCTATCCGGGCGGTCCTTCGCTGCGCCTTCTCGCGCTGCGCAACGGCCTCAACCTCTCCGAGAAGATCCAGCGTCTGCGCGCGGAAGGGCGCATTGGCGCGGAGCTCGCCGCCGTGCTGAAGGAGTTCGACTACAAGGGGCCGAAGGCGTATCCGAAGCCGCCGGCGACCGAGGCGCTTCTGCGCCGCGCGTCCGCAGCCGTGCAGCGCGCCAGCCGTCACTAGACTGCGCGGCGCTTGTTTCAGAAAGAGGGACAGAAAGATGAACATCTGAAGTCGGCAAATTAGCCCGTCACGGGACACCCCAGACAAGTGCCAAACTCGGGAAGCGCTCGGGAGTCTTCGACGCGTTCGCCCGCGAACTTGAGTAGCCCATTCAGGACCGACGCATTTGGATTTCCAAGGGTCGGTTGATGGCAGTCAGGTCGAGCG
>CAVEDG010000086.1:0-2984 GCA_963614205.1 bacterium
GATCTCAAGGTCGACGGTGCTCTGGAACGGCGCATAGGCCGCGAGCGTGCCGCTTCGGAGGGAGACGCGATACCGCGCGTTGCCCACCACGTCCGCCGCGCCCGACCAGGGCACGTTCCAGCGCGCCGCGTCGACCGCGAAGCCGCCCGCGCCCACGTCGAACGTGCCGCCGTCGAGCAGCATCGAGAACCAGCTGTTCGTGACCGTGGAAAGGCGCCGGGTGGCGCCGGCGGCGGATCCGAAGACGACGCGCGGCGTCTTCATCGTGCCGCCCGTCTGGCGGTAGGCACCGGAGGCGATGTCAGGAACCGAGCCGGCCGAATCGTCGACGTTGTAGTTCAGGCCGAGAATGAAGCCCGCGTTGCTGGCGGAGGAATCGGTCACCGTAAACGAACCGCCCTCGAGCGTGATGTCGCCATGCGCCATCGCGTTGTCGCCGCGCCCCGTGCGGTAGCCCAGGGCGAGGCGCGTGGCCTCGACCGTGCCGCCGCTCATGCGGAACCACTGGTTCGTCGTCCACGGGGTCGCCGCAAAGGTGCCGATCGCGAAATCGGAGGCCTTCAGCGCGCCACCCTTCATCTCGTAGAGCGAAGAGTAGGCGGAATAGCCAACCTGCACGGGGGCGTTCACGGTGCCGCCCATCTGCGTGAGCCGGCCCGTGTCGACGACCAGGTAGCTGGAGCTCTTGTGGGAGTCGCCCTCCTCGAACGTCACCTTCGGCACGCCCGGCGTCGTGAGCAGCGTGGTTCCTCCCTTCGTGTCGATGGTGCGCCCGGGGAAGATGTCGCTCCATTTCGCCTCATCGCTGAAACGCAGTTCCATACGGCCGGTCGGCACCTTGACATCCTGCGCCCACGGGCCCTTCTTCGTGAGGGCGACCCGATGGAAGTCAGACCCGCTCTGGATGTAGGTGATCGCGCCGCCATAGTTCGGCGGCACGTTGTGCACGAACTCGCATGTGTTCGTGACCGTGAGGGTGGCCGTGCCCGAAATCGTGCCGTTGAACGTGACCGTCCGTTCGGCGGGGAACGACCAGGCCTGATCGGCGGCCGTGGCGAAGTTGACGGTGAAGGTGAGGTTCAAATCGGCCGAAGCGCTCGAACTGCGGAAGGACCGCAGGCCTTCGGCGCCGAGCGTGATCGTGGTCATCGCCGCGTTGGCCGTGTTCGTGCCCCAGAGCGTGACGGTCTTCGCCACGTTCGTGAACACGAGGCCGCCAAACGCGAGGTCGGTGGAGTTCGTGAGCGCCGTGACGCCGCCAAGCGCGGTGAAGTCGATGACCGCCACGTCGTCCGCGCCCGGCAGCGCATCGCCCGACCAGTTCGCGGCGTCGGAAAGATCCGTGGACGTCGCACCCGTGAATGTGACCTCGCCCGCGAACGCCGTCAGCGCCGCGAACGCCAAAGTGGTTGCCATCAGTTTCTTCATGATTTGCGTTCCTGTTTGGGAGACTTGTCCTTCATGCCAATCTGTCGTACAACCACAAGTCTATCACATTCCCCTTCGCCGCACAAGTCATAGGCAGGCGAAGCGCAGCGTCCCCCTCACGCTCTTTCAGCGGGCGCTGATCTGGCTTGTCATGCCGAACACGGCCGAGACGATCGCGTAGGCGATGAAGCCCACGCCCACGGAGATGAGACCGATCATGAGCGGGCCGAGCGCGTTCGTGAAGCGCGCGATGTTGCGGTCCATGTCCTTCTGGTAGCGCAGGCCGATGTGGCCGAGCGAACTCGTGAGGTTGCCGGCCTGTTCGCCCACGGCGAGCATGTCGGTCATCATGCGCGGGAAGGCGCCGGAGGCCGCGAGCGGCCCGGAGATGGAGGTGCCGTCCGTCACGCGCTTGCGCGCCGTGGCGAGCGCCTCGCCGATCACGGCGTTCTCGCACGTGTCCTCGGCGATCTTGAGCGCCTGCAGCACGTTCACGCCGTTCGTGAGCAGCGTCTGCAGCGTGTAGGCGAGCGAGGAGTAGGCGCCGGCCGCCACGATGCCGCTCACAAGCGGCGCCCGGAGCTTCCAGCCGTCCACCTTCACGCGCCCCGCGGGCGTCTTCTTCCACTTCATGAAGGCGAAGGCCGCCACGGCCGCCACAAGCGCCATCAGCCAGCCGTACTGCACCATGAAACTGCTCATGTCCATCAGCAGCTTCGTCGCGGGCGGCAGCGTGCCGTGCATGCCGTCGAACACCTTCTTGAAGCGCGGGATGATGAACGTCATCGCCACGATCACCGCGCCGATGCCGAACACGAGCACGAAGAGCGGGTACGTCATCGCGCCCTTGATCTTGCCGATCATCGCGTCGTTGCGCTCATAGTGCTCCACGAGACGGTGCAGCACGTCGACCATCGCGCCGGAGGCCTCGCCCGCGCGAATCATGTTCGCGTAGAGCGACCGGAACGACTTGCCATGGTGCGTGATCGCGTCGGAGAACGATTCGCCGTTGACGATGCGCTGGCACAGATCCTGGCACACGACGCGCTGCGCACTGCCCTCCTCGCCCTGGTTGGCGAGGCAGTTCAGCGCCTGGCCGAGCGTCATGCCGGCCTCGAGCAGGTCGGCAAGTTCGCTCGTGAAGAGCAGCACCTCGGCGTTCGTCATCGCGTCCGCCGTGCCGCCGATCTTCATGTTCCAGATGCTGTTCTTGGCGGACTTCGCCTTCTTCGCCGCGCCGCCCGCCGCCTCGGAGACGGAGAGCGGCGTGTGGCCGAGCTTGCGCACGGCGGCCAGCGCACCGCGCCGGTCGGGCGCCTGGACCGTTCCGTCCACGCGCCGACCGTCCTTGGTCATTGCCTTGTAGGTGAATGCCGCCATGGTTAAATTAAAAGTTAAAGATTAAAAGTTAAAAGTTAAAAGTTAATGGTTAATGGTTATTAAACGTTAGTAGAATAGTTCCCAATCTTCAACTTCTAACTTCTAACTTCTAACCTTTAACTTTTAACTTTTAATTTTTAATTTTTAATTTTTAATTTATAACGCGTACGCGGATC
>CAVEDG010000086.1:2994-6916 GCA_963614205.1 bacterium
CTTCCGGATCGCCTCGACCACGTCCGCGGGCGCGGGCGTATCCACGTCGATGAGCGTGTAGGCGATGTCGCCGCGGCTCTTGTTCGCGATCGCGTCGATGTTGACCTTCGCCTGGCCGAGGATCGACGCGAACGTGCCGATCATGTTCGCCTCGTTCTTGTGGCAGATCGCGATGCGGCCGGGCTTCTTCGCCGGCCCGAGCGAGCACGCCGGGTAGTTGACGGAATTGACGATGTTCCCGTTTTCGAGGAAGTCGCGCATTTCCTTCACGGCCATCACCGCGCAGTTGTCCTCGGCCTCTTCGGTGGAGGCGCCGAGGTGCGGGATCACGATGCAGCCCTTCTGGCCGGCGGTGGTCGCGTTGGGGAAGTCGCTCACGTACTTGCGCACCTTGCCGCTCTCGAGCGCGGCGAGCATGTCCTTCTCGTTCACGAGCGCGTCGCGCGCGGCGTTGACCACGATCACGCCGGTCTTCATCATGGCGATCGCCTCGGCGTTGATCATGCCCTTGGTGGAGTCGAGGGCGGGCACGTGCACGGTGATGAAGTCGCAGTCGCGGTAGATGGTCTCCACGTCCTTGCACACCTTCACGTCGCTGGAGAGGCGCAGCGCGGCGTCCACGGAAAGATACGGGTCGAAGCCGAGCACGTCCATGCCGAGCGCGACGGCGGCGTTGGCGACCTTCTGGCCGATGGCGCCGAGGCCGATCACGCCGAGCGTCTTGCCCATGATCTCGGTTCCGGCAAATGCCTTTTTGGCCTTTTCGGCGGTCTTGGCGATGTCGGCGTCGCCGGCGTTGGCCTTCACCCAGTCGATGCCGCCGATGATGTCGCGGCTGGCGAGGAGCAGGGCGGCGAGCACGAGTTCCTTCACGCCGTTGGCGTTCGCGCCGGGCGTGTTGAACACGACGATGCCCTTCTTCGCATAGTCCGCGTGGGGGATGTTGTTGACGCCGGCGCCGGCGCGGGCCACCGCGAGCAGGCGCTCGCCGGGCACGAGGTCGGCCATCTTGGCGCTGCGCACGAAGGCGGCGTCGGCCGCCGCGAAGTCCTCGGTGCGCGCGTAGGCGTCCGTGAGGTTGTTGAGCCCAACCGCCGCAATGGGGTTGAGGCACGTGTAGGTGTACTTCATTTTTGTCTGTCTTTCCTGTTAGAGTTTATCGTAGAAAGCCGGGCACGCGCCCGAGGACAAACAGTATAGCACATTCTCGCCCGGCGAACGAACCCACTGGGTTACGGCAACGGCGGGAACCTTCGGCGTTTTGGCGAAATTCCATTCGATTTTCGGGGTCTGTCCCCAACTGCGGTCCTTACCCGTGCACGGGCCAATTCGACCGAGCGCGAAAATCGCTCGTCAAGGACACATACGGATTTCGGACGAAGGCTTGATAGGATCCGTGGAGAAGGTCGTGGTGAACGTGGCGTCGCGGACGGGGGCCGCGAAGGCGAAGGCGAGGCGAGGCACGTCGGCGCGGCCGGGGTTCTCGATGCGCTCGTGCCGGAACGTGACCGGCGCGGAGGCGGAGACCGCCATCGTCATCTTGCGGAACGTCGTCGCGCTCTTGTCAAAGACGAATTCCGTCGCCTCGTCGTTCGTCCTCCAGGTGCGGTAGCTGATCACCGGCACCTCGAACGCCGTCGGCGCGGAGCACGTAATATGATCCGACACCGTGAAGGCCAGTTTCGCGCGATCGAACGTGAACGTGCGCACGAGGGACGTGAGCGCGGGCACGGCATAGGCCGCCGTCAGGTCGAGCACAAGCACGTCGCGCTCCGGCGTGAAGTCCGCGCGCAGCACCCTCGCGGCGGCCTGGCGTCCCGTGGACTGCAGTTTTCCGCCCACCACGGGCACGGGATGCCCGTAGGAGTTGAGCACCTTCGACTGGTAGCGGTCGCGCGAGAACGTGCGGCGCGTGTAGACTTCGCCGCCGGGATCGCCCGCCATTTCCACGCCGTCGAGCAGAATCGTGTAGGAGCCCAGGTCGTTGTGGTTGTGCAGCTCGTCGTTGTGGCCGCCCTTCGCGGCCACGCCGAACTTGAGCGTCCGCTCGGGCCGCGCGGCGCGCGCGAGCAGCACCTGCGCATCGGGGAACCACGTGCGCGCCGGCAGCACGTCACGCGTCGGCGCCGCCGGCGCGGGCTCCTGGCCAAACGCGCGCAGCGAAAACGTCTGCACGTTGTCGGTGAACGCGGGCGCGCGCAGCGCCTTCGTGCTGACGAGATCGGGCCAGATCTGACGGCCCAGCGCGAGATTCACGGCATCCGCGTTTCCGCCGCCGTCCGCGAAGTTCGGCGAGACGCCGTCGTCGATCTGGTAGCCGTAGGCGTAGTCCATCACGGCGCGGCACTTGGGATCGGCGAAGAGATCCACGCGCCCTCCCGTGGCGTTGCGCACGGCGAGCCCCAGCTGCAGATGGTGTCCGTAGCCGTAGTTCCAGTAGCCCATTCCCTCACTGCAGTAGCCGTCCGGCGTGTAGCCCGACAGCGCGTAGGGCACGGCCTCCTCGGCGCAGGCGACGAACGTGGCGCGGAGGCGGCGGTCTTCCACGGTCGCAAGCGCCGCGCGCACGACGCAGGCATGGCACACGCTGTTCCAGTTGTTGCGGATATGAAACCAGACGTCGCACGCCATGCGCGTGCCGCGCGAAAGGGCGAGATAGGGCTGGAACGTGCGCCGTTCGAGCTCGGCGGCGATCAGGTCGCGCGTCGCCGCAGGCAGGCGGTCGCCCAGCCAGTCGCGATAGAGCGCGAGCACCAGCGAAATGCGCGCGCTCACGAGATCGATGTGCGGCTTGCCCTTGAAGCAGGAGAGCGAGACGTCGTGCGCGGGCAGCACCCAGCTCTTCTGCGCGGCGAACGCCTCCACGTACGCGACGATCTTCGGAAGGAAGCGCCCCTTGTTCTCCAGGCACTCGGCGGTGGCGAGCGCGCAGAAGCCGTCAAGGCGACGAAACAGACTGGCCTCATAGTGCGAACGATTGCCGGTCTGCGAGAATTCGAGGTACTGGGCGTCCGGCGCATCCGGCACGGGCTCGGTCAGCCGGGCTTCGGCGTCCTTGAGCGTCTTCGCGCCGTAGGGCGTGGACGCAAGCGGCGCCCACGCGGCGCGATCCGCGATGCGCGCGCCGTCGGCGGCCGGCTTCTCGGGCAGCCACGCGGCAATCTCGTCAATGCGCGCCGCATCGGGCGTCGCCACCGCCAGCATCGCCGCCAGCGCGCAGAACAGCACAAACAGGTTCTTCATGGTCGTAAGCGGCGTCGACCGCACCGCACCTTCAAGCGTGATCGCAACTTCAGAATCTTTTTTCATAGCACGGGAAAGTATACAAAAATTCCGCGAGCGCGTCATTGCGGCAAGCGACATTTCGGCGGCGGCTGTCGCCAGCCGCCCCCGAATGAACCAGCACGTGAGGACACGCGCCCTCCCGAATCTACTCGGCCTTGAGCGCAGGCGAGGCCGGCAGGGCGAGCCGGAAGCCGAAGCGGTTGTCGCGATTTTGCGGAGCGGTGAGGCCGCGTCGGGCAGCGCGGCAGGTGTCGGCAGCGTAGTTCCAGCTCCCGCCCCGCAGCACACGATTCGACCCCGCGGCGCCGGAAAGCGTATTGGCCGGCGTGGACGCATCGACGTTCACCGCGCCACCACGCCCCGTAATGTCCGCCTCGAACCAGTCGAGGCACCACTCCCACACGTTGCCGTGCATGTCGTAGAGCCCCCAGCTGTTCGGCGCGTAGGAGCCCGCGATCGCAGTCCCGTTCGTCGCATCACAACTTGCTGCGGGATTCTGATACTTCCCCGTGGAATCCTGCACTTGGCCGCCATTGTACTGGAAGCGGCCAAGTCTGGAAAGATTGGAATCGTTGTCTTTCGACGTGATCGACGAACCGTCGCCCCAGCAGCCCGTGCCATGGCCCGCCCGGCAGGC
>CAVEDG010000087.1:0-6904 GCA_963614205.1 bacterium
GTGCGTTATTGAGCGTGGAAATTTTTGACCGTTGATCTTTCTCTTCCTCCGCACTCAGCACTAAGCACTCAGCACTCAGCACTTCACTTTGCACTAAGCACTCAGCACTCAGCACTAAGTCGCCATTGTACATCACCGGATTGGTCGAGAGGCGGGCGGCGGAGAGGAAGGCGGCGAGATCGCACGGCCCTTCGTACATCTGGCGGGCGGTGCGGGCGTGGATTGTGAGCACCGCGAGCGGGTAGCGGTTGAGCATCGGCATCAGCGCGAGGATTTCGTCGGGGCGCTCGAGGCCGAGGCGCATCTTGACCGAGAAGTTGCCCGGGCCCATTTCGTCGCAGCCGGCTTCGAGAAGGCGCTCGAGCACGTCGGGCGTACGGAAGAGGCCCGAGCCGCGGCCGCGCCGGCGGATCATCGGAAACGGGCAGCCCGCATTGAGATCGGCCCGCGCAAAGCCGCGCTCCTTGAAGCCCTTGAGCAGCTCGCGCATCGCCGCCGGATCCTTCGTGATCACCTGCGGCACCAGGGGAAGGCCAGTCGCCCCCAAATCGGCGAGCATGCGGTCATTCACGCGGATTCCGGGATTCGCGGGGATGAACGGCGCGTAGGCGCCCGCAAACCCGGCCTCGCGGAGGGGCGCCGCAAACGCCTCGCGGAAGGCGCGGATCGTCACGCCCCGCAGCGGGGCGAGCCACAGGTCGGGACGGCTCACCCGACCCGCCCTTCCAGGCGCGCGGCGAGCGACGTGCGGCGCTCGCACACCACGTTCGTCTCGATGGCCTTCTTCACCGCCCACGGGTCGCCGATCACGAGCACGAGCTTGCGGCCGCGCGTGATCGCCGTGTAGAGCAGGTTGCGCTGCAGCATCACGAAGTGCTGGCGGTGGAGGAGCACGATCACGGCGGGATACTCGCTGCCCTGCGACTTGTGGATCGTGGTGGCGTAGGCGAGCGTGAGCTCCTCGAGGTCGGCGGCGCGGTACTCCACGGGGCGGCCGTCGAAGAGCGCCACGAGCGAGCGGTCCGAGGTGTTCACCTCCTGCACGAAGCCGATGTCGCCGTTGAAGACGTCCTTGTCGTAGTTGTTGCGCAGCTGCATCACGCGGTCGCCGGCGCGGAAGCAGAGCGCACCGCGCGGAATGCACGGCCCTTCGCCGTTGAGGCGGCGCTGGATGGCGACGTTGAGGTTCTCCGAGCCGAGCGCGAGGCGGCGCATGGGCGTGAGCACCTGAACGTCCTGCATCGGCTCCAGGCCGAAGTGGCGCGGGATGCGCGTGACCATGAAGTCGAGCGCATAGGCGAGCGCCTTCTCGGGGTCGGGCTGCGCGATGAAGTAGAAGTCGCTCTCGCCCGCGCGCGTCTCGAACGGCTCGCCCGCGTTGACGTGGTGGGCGTTGCGCACGATGAGGCCCGAGCTGTCCTGGCGGAAGATCTCCGTGAGCTGCGTGGTGGGAATCGCGCGCGACGCGATGAGATCGCGCAGCACGTTGCCCGGGCCCACGGACGGCAGCTGGTCGATGTCGCCCACGAGGATGAGCGTGGCGCGGTTGGGCAGCGCCGCGACGAGATCGGCCATGAGGCGGATGTCGACCATGGAGGTCTCGTCGAAGATGAACACGTCGCCCGGCAGCGGGTTTTCCTCGTTGTAGGTGAACTCGTTCGTCTGCGGGTTGTACTTGAGCAGGCGATGGAGCGTCTGCGCGGGCGCGCCCGTGGCCTCGCTCATGCGCTTGGCGGCGCGGCCCGTTGGCGCGCCGAGCGCCACGCGGATGCGGTGCGCCCCGCCGCGCGCGGAGAAGATCTCCACGAGCGCGCGCACGATGGTGGTCTTGCCCACGCCCGGGCCGCCCGTGACGATGGAGACCTTCGCGCCCACGCTCGCGCGCACGGCGCGCGCCTGGGCGGGCGCGAGCGTGAAGCCCGTCTTGCCCTCCCACCACGCGAGCGCGCGGTCGGGCTCGATCGGCGCGAAGGAGGCCGGCGCCGCGAGCAGCGCCTTGAGCTTCAGCGCCACGCGCCGCTCGGCCACCCAGAGATCGCGCAGATAGAGGCGGTCGTCCTCCTTCACCACGCGCCCCGCGTCGAGCTCGTTCTTGAGCGCCTCGGCGAGAATCTCCACGGAAATGCCCACCATCTCCTGCGCGTGCAGCAGCAGGTCGGGCTCGGAGGTCCAGCAGTGCCCGGCCTCGTCCGCCTCGGTGCGCAGGGTATGGACGATGGCGGCGCGCGCGCGCAGGGGCGAGTCCTTCGCCAGACCCACGGCGAGCGCGATGTTGTCGGCCGTGGCGAAGCCGATGCCCCAGATGTCGCGGCAGAGGCGGTAGGGATCCTTCTTGATGATCGCCACGGAATCGGGCCCGTACATGCGGTAGATCTTCGCGGCCTTGCCGGGCGAGATGCCGTAGGTCTGCGTGAAGATCATCACCTCGCGCGTGCCCTTGCCCTCGCGCCAGCCCTGCACGATGGAGGCGATCTTCTTCGGCCCCACCTTCTCGATTTCGCGCAGGCGTCCGGAATGGTGGTCGAGCACGTCGATCGTCTGCGCGCCGAAGTGATCGACGATGCGGTTGGCGAGCACCGGCCCGATGCCGCGGATGAGCCCGCTCGCCAGATAGCGGCGAATGCCCTCGGCGGACTTCGGCGGAATGCACGCGATCGACTTCGCCTTGAACTGGCGGCCGCGCACGGGGTCGTCCACCCACGCGCCCGTGGCGTGCAGATCCTCGCCCTCCCACGCGGCCGCGCACGTGCCGAGCACGGTGATCTCGCTGCCGGCGTGGCGGAAGCCCGTGGCCGTTTCGCGGCCGGTGTCGACGTGGAGGATGGTGAAGCCCGTCTCGTCGTTGCGAAACACGACGGACGTGACGGTGCCCTCCACCGTCTCCTGCTCTCCCCCGGCCGCCGCCATGCGCCCGCGCCGACTACTTCGCCGCGTCGGCGACGACATGGACCTTCTTGATGACGATGGGCTCTTCCGGCACGTTCTGGTGCGGCCCGGCGAACCCGGTCTTCACCTTCGCGATGCGGTCGACCACGTCCATGCCGTCCGTCACGCGCCCGAAGACGGCGTAGCCGTACGTGCGCGGATCGGGTCCGGAGTAGTCGAGGAAGCTGTTGTCCACGAGGTTGATGAAGAACTGGCACGTGGCGGAATCCACGACCATGGTGCGCGCCATGGCGATGGTGCCGCGCGCATTCTTGAGACCGTTGGCGGCCTCGTTCCGGATCGGCGCCTTGGTGGGCTTCTGGTCCATGGCCTTCGTGAAGCCGCCGCCCTGGATCATGAAGCCGTCGATCACGCGGTGGAAGATCGTGCCGTCGTAGTGGCCGCTCTTCGCGTAGTCGAGGAAGTTCGCCACCGAGAGGGGCGCCTTCGCGTCGTCGAGTTCCAGCGTGATGGAACCCAGGGTGGTCTCGATCGTTGCCTTTTTCATGTCGTCTCTCCGTTTTACTTGCGGCTGTGCGAAAGCACTTCGCACCCCGTGGTGGTGATGAGCACGAGATCCTCGATGCGGACCCCGAAGCGCCCTTCCAAATAGATGCCGGGCTCGATCGTCACGAGCATGCCGGGCTCGAGCACGGTCTTGTCCTTCGGCCGCGCCGTGGGCAGCTCGTGGATCTCGTAGCCCACGCCGTGCCCGAGCGAGTGGCCGAACGCGGCGCCGTAGCCGGCCTTCTTGATGATGTCGCGCGCGACCTTGTCGAGCGCGCCCGCCGTCAGGCCCGGCCGCGCCGCCGCGATCGCCGCGCGGTTCGCCTCGAGCACGATGGCGTAGACCTTCTCGTATTCGGCGAGCGTGGGATCGGCGGCCACGCGCCCCGCGCGCGGACGAATGCAGCGGGTCATGTCGCTGCACACGCCGTCGAGCTTCACGCCCATGTCCACGAGCAGCGGTTCGCCGCGGCGCCACACGGTGTCGTCCGGCACGTGGTGGCACTCGGCCGCGTTGGCGCCCGCGCACACGATCGTCTCGAAGGCCTCGCCGTCGCCGAGCGCGTTCATCCAGGCGCGGATGGTGCGCTGGATGTCCTTCTCGGTCATGCCGGGCGTGAAGTCCTCCTGCGCGCGCGTCCAGATTTCGTCGTTGAGGGCCTCGGCGGCCGCGAGGCGCGTGATTTCGTCCACGGTCTTCACGGCGCGCAGGGACTTCACCTCGTCGTCGACGTCCACGCACGTGGCGCGGCCGAAGGCCTTCTGCAGGGCGAGATAGCGCGAGGTGGCGAGCGAGCCCTCGTAGCCCACGCGGCGCGGCTTCACGCCCGCCTTCGCGCAGAGCGTCTGCGCCGTCTCGGCGAAGGTGGCGCCGCGCTTGAGCTCCACCGCGCGCAGGTCGGGCGCCACGCGGTGGACCATGGGGATGTAGCGGAAATCGGTGATGAAGGCGAGCGCGCCGCCCGTGACCACGAGGCAGGCGTTGTCGCACGCCACGCCCGTGAGGGCGCGGATGTTGGCCTCGTCGCACACGAGCGCCGCGTCGAGGCGGCGTCGCGCCATCGCGCGCCGCAGCGCCGCGAGGCGGTCTTCGTCGACGCCGCTCATGTCGCCGGCTCCGGTTTCCTGTTCCCGCGCGCGCGGCGGTACGAGGCGACCACGTGGCGCACGAAGAAGTACGTGAGCGGCGTCATCACGATCGCGAGCAGAAAGCCGCCGAGGAAGAACGAGACCATCGCCTCGGCGCCGAGCTGGCGCACCTTCTCCCACGTCCATTCCACGGCCATGAGCCTGTCGAACGAGAGCGAGCCGCCGAAGAGCAGTTTGTTCACGAACCAGGTCTGCGCCGGATAGATGAACCAGATCGTGACGGGGTTCGTGAGCAGCGTGCCGACCGTGGCGCCGACCTTCGAGACGCGCATCATGAGCGCGAGCGGCACGGAGATCACGAGCTGCAGACCGAACGGAATCGCGCAGCCCACGAACATGCCCAGCGCCCAGCCGGCGGCGATCGCCTCCGTGGAGAGCGGCTCGCCGACCATCTTCTGCTTCAACACCAGCCAGTAGTCCCGCGGAGACTGCATGCGCATCCTTTCGCCGTCGTCAGACGTCGTGCACGAAGAGGCCCGAGCGCAGCTTGGGCTCGAACCACGTGGACTTCGGCGGCATGACGGCGCCCGCGTCGGCGATCGCCATCATCTCGCCCACCGTGACGGGGTACATCGAGAACGCCACGGCCGCGCGCCCGTCGCGCACGCGCCCGCTGAGCTCGTCGAGCGGCCTCACGCCGCCCATGAACGAAATGCGCGGCGACGTGCGCGGATCGTCGATGCCCAGCACGGGCGCGAGCAGCCGATCCTGCAGCACGGAGACGTCGAGCGCCGCGACCACGTCCGCGCCCTCGGGCTTCTGCCAGGCGAGGTCGTACCACGCGCCCGCGAGGAACATGCGCGCGTGGCGGCCCGCCGCCGGCGCGCCGTCGGTCGCCGGCGTAACGGTGAAGATCTCCTTCACGCGGGCGAGGAAGCGCTCGGCGTCGAGTCCGTTCAGATCGGCCACGAGGCGGTTGTAGGGCAGAATGCGCAGCTGCGAGGCGGGGAATGCCACGGCGAGGAACCAGCGGCTCTCGCCTTCGAACGCGCGCTCGCGCGCGTAGCGGCTCGCGGCCGCGCTGCGGTGGTGGCCGTCCGCGATGTAGGCGGCGGGGATGAGCGCGAAGCGTTCCTCGAGCTCGGCGGCGCGGCACTCGCACGCGCACGCGATCTCCCACACCGTATGGCGGATGCCGTCGGGCGCGGTGAAGTCGTAGAGCGGCGTGGTGGCGCAGGCCTCGGCCACGATGGCGTCGATCGCGGGATCGTCCTTGTACGTGAGGAAGGCGGGGCCGGTGTGCGCGTGGAGGATCTCGATATGGCGCGTGCGGTCGTCTTCCTTGTCGGTGCGCGTCTTCTCGTGCTGCTTCAAGACGCCGGCGAGATAGTCCTGCGTGTCGAAGGTCGCCACGATGCCGGTCTGCGCGTGGTCGCCCATGATCTGGCGGTAGGCGTAGAACTTCGGCGTGGAGTCCTTCACGAGCGCGCCGCGGGCGCGCAGGCCGTCGAGCGCCTTCTTCGCCTGGGCGTAGGCTTCGGGCGACGCGGCGTCCGTGCCGGGCGCGAGGTCGATCTCGGGCCGCGACACGTGCAGGAAGCTGACGGGATTCCCGGCCGCGAGCGCGCGCGCCTCGGCGGCGTCCACGACGTCGTAGGGAACTGCGGCAACGGCCGACGCCTGTTCAGGCGTCGGCCGCACGGCTGAGAATGGACGGATGTTCATGCGTCTCAGTACTTGGGGAAGACGTCGAAGCCGACGTTCACGATCGGGCAGAACGCGAGCTCGCTGTCGCGGATCACGTTCACGCCGCCGACCTGGAAGCCGTAGGCCGTCTCCGCGCGGTTGATGAGACCCACCTGGAAGCCCTGCACCTGCTCGGCCACGTTGATGAGGCCCACCTGGAAGCCGCGCACGGAACGCGCCTCGTTGAAGAGGCCCACCTGCACGCCCGTGAGGTCGGCGCGGCCGGCCGTGTTGTAGACGCCCACCTGGATGCCGGCCATCACGTCCTCGGCCTCGTTGCGGAGGATGTTGACCTGCAGGCCCTCGAAGTAGCGCGCGCTGCCGTAGAGGCCGAGATCGAGGCCCGTCACGCCCTCGCACTTGCCGTAGGGCAGCGTGAGACGCAGGCCGATCACGTCGATGTTGCGCGTGGAGTTGAACGCGAGCCACACGGGCCACGGGGCCTTCGTGGACGCCTTCGCGCCCGGCGCGGGCGGCGGAACGGCTGCGGCGTCCTGAGCCAGGGCGGCCGCGCACGTGAACACAACACAGAGTGCCATCAGAATCTTCTTCATTGTGGACTGAATCCTTCTTCGGTGTTTTTGCGAATACAAGCAGTATAGTTGTTTTGGACGAAATGCGCAAGGGGAAAATGCGG
>CAVEDG010000088.1:0-6880 GCA_963614205.1 bacterium
AAATCACGCGCGGCGAGCAGGTGATCCGCATCTCCGATCCGGAGAGCGTGGATCCCACGCTGCAGAAACTCTACGACACGATCCAGGGCATCCAGTACGGCGACCTGCCGGATACGCACGGCTGGTGCCACGAGGTCAAGTAGAAGTTTCTTTCATGATCCCACCATTTTGGGCTTGCTTTTTGCGCCCGAAAATGCCATACTATTGGCTCAATTTTTTCTCGAAGAAAGTTAGAGGTAGCATAAAATGGGTACAGGTCGTACACTCCGCAAGGACTCGCATGTCCGCCCGTGCAAGACGCCGGCGGCCAAGGCTCGCCGCGTCAAGGCTCAGCGTCAGCGTCTCGTCAAGTTCGGTCTTGGCGAAGACGAGGTGAAGATCATGGGCGACGAAAACGTGCGCGTGCTCGTGCAGCGTCCCGCGGTCGTCAAGAAGATGCTCGCGAAGCGGGCCGCTGCGAAGAAGGCCGAATAAGGTCCCCTTCATGACGGTCGTAGCCTGTTCGGTCGACGAACGGTACGTAAATCCCCTCTTCGAGGTCTTCGACGGAGGGGATTTCATTTTATCTTCGTACCGCGACGTGGAGGATTCGCGCACCACGATGCAGATCTTCGTGCCGGAAGCGGCCGACGCGCCGCGCGCCGCCGCCGCGCTGGTGGCGGCCGGCGAGATCGTGGGCCTCGCGCTCGCGCCCGAGACGGGCGAGATTCCGGACGAAGACTGGAAGCTCTCCTACCGCAAGCACTTCAAGACGGAGCGCATCTCGCCCCGTCTCGCCATCGTGCCCGAGTGGGAGGTGGAGGCGTTTCGCGCGCGCGAGGGCGCGACCGCGCCGCGCATGCTCGTTCTCGATCCCGGCATGGCGTTCGGCACGGGCCAGCACGCCACGACCCACGCCTGCCTCGAGTACATCGACGCGCTCGCCGCGGAGAACGCCGACCGCTCGTTCCTCGACGTCGGCTGCGGCTCGGGCATCCTCGCCATCGCGGCGAAGCTCGAGGGCTTCCGCGACGTGGCCGGCTTCGACATCGACCCCGACGCCGTCGAAAACGCGAACGAGAACGCCGCGAAGAACGGCCTCGCCGACGCGGTGCGCTTCGTGCGCGGCGACCTGTGCAACAAGTCCACCCTGCCGGGCGTGCACCGCACGGGCGACCGCGCGTTCGACGTGGTGGCCGCCAACGTGCTCGGCCCCGTGCTCGTGCGCTTCGCCGACCAGATTGCGCCGCTCGTCGCGCCCGGCGGCCTCATCATCCTCTCCGGCATCCTCGAAGAGGTCTACCCCGAAGTCCACGCCGCCTACGTGGCGCGCGGCTTCCGCGAAGTCTCCTCGCGCCTCATCGGCGAGTGGCGCACGGGACTGTTCCACAAACCTACACTCTGACTGACATGAGCTCCAACAACCGCATCCACGCCATCCACGCCATTGCCGCCCGCGTGCCGGGCACGCCCGCCGAGAACCTGCCCGCCGATACGTCCCTCGAGACGTACGGCGCGGACGTCTTCGGCGAGAAGGAGATCCGGGCGTATCTGCCCGAGGCCATCGCCGCCAAGCTGCTCGCCACGGCCAACGAGGGCAAGCCGCTCGATCCGTCGATCGCGGACGACGTGGCGCGCGCGATGAAGGACTGGGCGCTTGCGAAGGGCGCCACGCACTTCACGCACTGGTTCCAGCCGCTCACGGGCGGAACGGCCGAGAAGCACAACGCCTTCCTCGAGCCGGCGGGCGTGGCGCGCGCGGTGCAGGAGTTCAGCGGCAAGAATCTCATCGGCGGCGAGGCGGATGCGTCGAGCTTCCCCTCCGGCGGCCTGCGCTCGACCTTCGAGGCGCGCGGCTACACGGCGTGGGATCCCACGAGCCCCGCGTTCATCAAGCGCCACGCGAACGGCGCCACGCTGTGCATTCCCACGGTGTTCTACTCGTACACGGGCGAGGCGCTCGACTCGAAGACGCCGCTGCTGCGCTCCATCCAGGCGCTCACGAAGGCGACGCATCGCCTGCTCGCGCACTTCGGGCTGCCGCCCGCGCACGTGTCGATCACGCTCGGCGCGGAGCAGGAGTACTTCCTCATCGACCGCGGCTTCTACCTGCTGCGGCCCGACCTGCTGCAGACCGGCCGCACCGTCTACGGCGCCACGCCGGCGAAGCACCAGCAGCTCGACGACCACTACTACGGCTCGATCCGGCCGCGCATCCTCAAGTTCATGAACGAGGTGGAGGAGGCGCTCTGGCGGCTCGGCATCCCCGCGAAGACGCGCCACAACGAAGTCGCGCCCGCGCAGTTCGAGCTCGCGCCCACGTTCGAGGACCTCAACCTCGCCGTGGACCACAACATGCTCATCATGGAAGTGCTGCGCCGCACGGCCGAACGCAACGGCCTCGTGTGCCTGCTGCATGAAAAGCCCTTCGCCGGCGTGAACGGCAGCGGCAAGCACTGCAACTGGTCCATCGCCTACGGCGGGCGCAACCTGCTCAACCCCGGCTCGAACCCGAAGGAGAACGCGATCTTCCTCACCGTGCTCTCCGCCGTGGTGCGCGCGATCGACCTGCACGCCGACCTGCTGCGCGCCTCCACCGCGGGCGCGGGCAACGACCACCGCCTCGGCGCCAGCGAGGCGCCGCCCGCGATCATCTCCGTGTTCCTCGGCGACGAGCTCAGCGCCGTCATGCGCGAGATCGAGACCGGCAAGGCCGAGAAGACCTCCGGACGCGCCCAGCACATCCAGATCGGCGTGGACGCCCTGCCGCCGCTGCCGGCCGACACGACGGACCGCAACCGCACCTCGCCCTTCGCCTTCACGGGCAACAAGTTCGAGTTCCGCGCCCCCGGCGCCTCGCACAACTGCGCCATGAACCAGATCGTGCTCAACACCATCGTGGCCGAATCGATGGACGCGATCTCGGACAAGATCGAGGCCATGCCCGGCGACTTCAACGCGAACCTGCAGGCGCTGCTGCAGCGGCTCATCCGCAAGCACAAGCGCGTGCTCTTCAGCGGCGACGGCTATGCCGCCAACTGGCCGGAGGAGGCCGCGCGCCGCGAACTGCCGAACCTCGCCGACACGCCCGCCGCCATCGCGCCCCTCTGCGACGCCGCCAACCAGGCGCTCTTCGCGACCTACGGCGTCTTCACGCGCACCGAGCTCAAGAGCCGCCACGAGATCGCCCTCGAGGACTACGAACGCCGCATCCGCATCGAGGCCGGCGTGGCGCTCGAAATCGCGCGTTCCATGATCCGCCCCGTGGTGGCCGACGAATTCTCGAAGCTCGCCACCGCCATCTCGCTCGCGAAGAAGGACGGCCTCAAGGTCGGCGTGACCGGCATCAAGTCCCTCTCGCTCAAGCTCGGCGCGGGCCTCGACGACCTGCACGTGAAGTGCGAGCGCCTCGACAAGGCCCTCTCGCGCGGCACCGCCGCCGAACAGCGCGCGGCGATGGACGACCTGCGCCGCACCGTCGACGCGCTCGAATACCTCGTGGACGACAGCCGCTGGCCGTTGCCGAAATACCGCGAAATGCTCTTCATCTACTAGGAGAATCAATATGGCGGACGAAACATGTACCCATGACTGCGGCTCGTGCGGCGCCTCCTGCGCGTCGCGCACGGAACAGCAGAAGAAGCCGGACTTCCGCGCCCCGCTCAATTCGTGGTCGCGCGTGGGCCGGGTCATCGCCGTGGCGAGCGGCAAGGGCGGCGTGGGCAAGAGCCTCGTCACGAGCCTGCTCGCCGCCGCCGCCGCGAAGCGCGGCCTCAAGACGGCGATCCTCGACGCGGACATCACCGGGCCCTCGATCCCGCGCGCGTTCGGGCTGTCGGGCGGCACCACCCAGGGCGAGAACGGCATTCTGCCCTGCGTCTCCGCCGGCGGCGTGCGCGTGATGTCGCTCAACCTCCTCGTCGAGAATCCGGGCGACCCCGTGGTGTGGCGCGGCCCCGTCATCGCCGGCGCCGTGAAGCAGTTCTGGACGGACGTCTACTGGGACGACGTCGACGTCATGTTCGTGGACATGCCCCCCGGCACCGGCGACGTGCCGCTCACCGTCTTCCAGAGCCTGCCCGTGGACGGCGTGGTGATCGTGGCCTCGCCGCAGGAGCTCGTGGGCATGATCGTGGAGAAGAGCGCGCGCATGGCGGAGATGCTCGAGAAGAAGGTGCTCGGCCTCGTCGAGAACATGAGCTATCTCGTCTGCCCCGACTGCGGCCGCACAATCGAAGTCTTCGGGAAGAGCCGCGCGGACGAGCTCGCGGCGCGTCACGGCATTCCGCTCGCGTGCCGTCTGCCGATCGACCCCGCGTTCGCGACGGCAGTCGACCGCGGCGCCGTGGAGACGCTCGACTGTCCCGCGCTCGCGCCGCTCGTGGAGGCGTGCGTCAAGGGGGCGTCATGATCCGCAACGCCGTCGAGCTGAAGGACGTCTGCGCGCGGCTGAAGTCCGAAGGCCTCGTCGCGCTCGACACCGAATTCGTCTGGCGCAGCACGAACCGCCCGCTTCTCTCCCTCGTGCAGATGGGCACGGCGGACGGCACGTGCTGGGTGGAGGACTGCCTGCTGGCGCTCGACCCGGCTCCGCTCGCGGCGCTGCTGGACGACGCGGCCGTGGTGAAGGTGCTGCACGACGCGCACCAGGATCTCGACCATCTCTTCCACTACACGGGCGCGAAGCCCGTGAACGTGTTCGACACGCAGCTCGCCGCCGCGTTCGCGGGGCTGCCCGCGATGATGTCGCTGCAGAAGCTCGTGCAGGAAGCCGCCAACGTGGGGCTCGCCAAGACGGAGACGACCACGGACTGGTCGCAGCGGCCGCTCACCGAGGCGCAGCTCGCCTACGCGCTCGACGACGTGCGCTATCTCGGCGACGTGCGCGCGGAGCTGCTCAAGCGGGCCGATGCGCTCGGCACGCGCGCGTGGCTCGACGAGGAGATGACGCGCTACGACGATCCCTCCCTCTACGGCGATCCCGATCCCGACACCGTGTGGCGGCGCGTGAAGTGCGGCCGCACGCACCTCGACCGGCGCGGCTACGCCATTCTGCGCGCGCTCGCGGCCGTGCGCGAAACGAAGGCGCGCGACTGGAACCTGCCGCGTCTGTGGCTGTCGGACGACGCCTCGCTCGCCGAGATGGCCGCCGCGGGCGAATCGACCGCGTGGAAGATGCGCTTCCGCCATCGCCTGCACAACCGCGGCCAGCGCGACACGCTCGCGGAGGCCTTCGCGGCCGCCGCCCGCGCCGCGCAGGCCCTGCCCGAAGAGGACTGGCCGGACGATCCGCACCCGCACTACCTCGACGAGGTCGTGGACGCTGCGGACGACGCGCTCGAGTTTCTGCGCGCACGCGCCAAGGAGGTGCACGTGGACTCCACCGTGGTCGCCAACCGCGCCACGCTCACGGCGTTCGTGGACAACCCCGACGACGAGACGAACCCGCTCGCGCGCGGCTGGCGCTATGCCGCCTTCGGCCGCGAGATCGCCACCCGCTTCGCCGTGCCCTGAGGAGAAGACGAGATGAAGAAGGTCGAAGTCGATGAAGAAGTCGCGGCGCAGAAGACCGCGCTCCGCAAGTCGATGCGCATTCGCCGGCGGGCGATCGACGCGGCCACGCGGAAGCGCGCGGCGCAGACGCTGTGCCGGACCCTGCTCGCGCGCGAGGAGGTCCAGGACGTGATCGCGGACTTCGGCACGGTCGCCGTCTACTGCGCCACGCCGGAGGAGATCGACCTCGGCCCCTTCATCGAGGCGCTGCGGGCCCTCAACCAGCCTCTCGCGCTGCCGTTCTGGGACGAGAAGGCCACGTGCTACGCGCTTGCCCGCTACGACCTCCTCACGCGCCTCGTCAAGGGGCCGCACAACATCCTCGAGCCCGCCGCGCCGCCGCGCCATCGCGTCTCGGCCAAGGAGATCGGCCTCTGGATCGTGCCCGGGCTCGCCTTCACGGAAGACGGCTATCGTCTCGGCTATGGCGGCGGCTGGTACGACCGTTTTCTGGCAAAGGCCGACTTCGACTCCATCTCCCTCGGCGTCGGCTTCGCCTGCCAGCTCGTGGACGAACTTCCCTTCGACCTCCACGACGAATGCCTCACCGACGTCGTCCTGGTGTAGCCCACGCATGCGTTCTCCTTTCCACCTTCAGGCCACGGAAGATCATGACACTTGACAAGACCTCTTCGCAGATTGCGACGATCGTGATGCCGGAGCGCGGGCGTTTCCTCGTGCGCGTTGGCGCGAACGGGGCGCCGACGCCCGGCACGAACGTGCTCGTGTCGCTTGACTACGGCGTCGACATGGGGCGGCTCGTGGCCGTGGAACCCTATGACGCGAAGACGCACGGTGCGCGCGTGCCGAATTTCCAGCTCATGCGCGCGAAGACGGAGGCGGACGACACGGTGCTCGAGGCGAACGCCGCGCGCGCGAACGAGCTGCGGCACGTCTTTGCGCAGGCGACGCGGGCGCCCGATCTGCGCGTGCCCTATGCGCGGCTCTCCTACGGTCGCACGCGACTCTTTCTGCGCTACTGCACGGGCGAGGCGCGAATCGACCTGCGCGCGGCGCTCGCGGCCGTGCGGCGCGTGGCCGGCGCCGTGACGGTGAATGCCTGGCAGATGGGGCCGCGCGACGAGATGGGCCTGATGGGCGGCTTCGGTCCGTGCGGTCGGCCCTGCTGCTGCGCCACGTGGCAGCAGCGCTATCCCGCCGGTCTTTCCACCATGCGCCTCACCTCCAGTTCGAAGGTGTACAACGGCACGTGCGGCCGCATCCGCTGCTGCCTCGCCTTCGAGAATGCGTCGCTCAGCCACCCCACGACCGTGGCGGGCGCCACGTGCACAATCACCTGCAATCTCCCCTCGCGTCCGTCGTGACGTGGTCGCCCGCGCTCAACGGC
>CAVEDG010000089.1:0-6826 GCA_963614205.1 bacterium
GCTCTACGTGGACGAGAAGGGCGCGCCGCCGGAGACGATCGCGGCGCTGGCGGACAAGTACGGCGTCACGGGCCAGGTCTACTACTGCTCGCCCAACTGGCGGCTCATCCCGCGCTGGCGCCGCGTGGCGCCCACGGGCCGGTCGATGGTGTGGCTCGGCGCCTGGCCGAAGAACAACTCGCCGGAGGAGATCGCCCGCAGCGAGGCGTTCGTGCAGAAGGCGCTCGACGAGATGGCCGCCACGGGGTTCGACGGCATCGACCAGGTGCAGATCCACGTGCGCACGGATCTCTCGAAGCCCGATCCGTTCTGTCCCTCCACGCCGTTCCTGAAGCGCGCGATCGCGCTCCTGCACAAGCACGGCGTGTCGGCGCAGGGCGTTTCCTGGACCGAAGGCACGAACAAGGACGTCTACCGCAGGCTGTGGGCGCTCGGGTTCGAGCACTTCACCACCGACTATCCCGAAACGCTCTTCGACGTCGCCCGCGAATTCCGCGGGAAGTGAGCGGAGTGTGCCATTTTCTTGCGGGAAAGGCATGAAAATGGTATACTGGGGGGCGCAAACGAAGTTTAGAGTTCTGGTCTAGTTTATGCGTCCACATCAGTCACACAGCGGAGATCGGGGTTTCCGGAGCGGGAAGCCGGCGTTTTTCAACAAGCACAAGAAGCGGCATTTTGGCGGGCGCGGGCCGCGTCATCCCGGGCTCGCGGAGCGCGAGGAGGCCGTGCAGGCGCCCGCGCTGCCGTCCACGCCGCCGCCGGCGGCCTACGAGGCGAACGTGTTTGGCAAACTCGACGTGCGGCTGCAGCACGCGATCGGCGAGGTGGGCTACACCGTGCCCACGCCGATTCAGGAGAAGGCGATTCCGTTTCTGCTCGAAGGGCGCGACCTGATCGGCTGCGCCCAGACGGGCACGGGCAAGACGGCGGCGTTCATGCTGCCGATCCTGCACCGGCTGCTGCAGGAGAAGGACGCGTCGACCGCGCCGCAGGAGAAGGGCGCGGCCGGGCACCCGCGCGCGCTCGTGCTCTCGCCTACGCGCGAGCTGGCGGCGCAGACGGCGGAGAACGTGGCGAAGTTCTCGAAGTACACGGGGCTGCCGTTCGCGGTCGTCTTCGGCGGCGTGTCGCAGTTCCCGCAGGTGAAGGCGCTGCAGCGCGGCGCCGAGACCGTGATCGCCACGCCCGGCCGCCTGATCGATCTCATGACCCAGGGCGTCGTGTTCCTCGACAAGGTGGAGCTCTTCGTGCTCGACGAGGCGGACCGCATGCTTGACATGGGCTTTCTGCCCGACATCAAGCGCATCATCTCCAAGCTGCCGCCGAACAAGGTCGCCGCCGGCGCCACGGCGCACGGCGTCGACGGCAAGGCGCGCCAGTCGCTCTTCTTCTCGGCCACGCTCTCGCCCGAGATCCTCAAGCTCGCCGGCGAGCTCGTGTTCGACCCCGTGCAGGTGATGATCTCGCCCGAGACGCCCACCGTGGAGCGCATCAACCAGAAGTGCATGTGCGTGGAGAAGGGCAACAAGGACAATCTGCTGATCCACCTGCTGCAGGAGCATCCCGAGTGGAACCGCGTGATCGTCTTCGCGCGCACGCGCCACGGCGCCGACCGCGTGGAGAAGAAGCTCAACCGCGCCGAGATCACGGCGGCGGCGATTCATTCGGACAAGACGCAGAACCAGCGCACGCGCGCGCTCGCCGCGTTCAAGGCCGGCAAGATGCGCGTGCTCGTGGCCACCGACATCGCCAGCCGCGGCATCGACGTGCCGGACATCGACCTCGTGGTGAACATGGAGCTGCCCGTGGAGACCGAGAGCTACGTGCACCGCATCGGCCGCACGGCGCGCGCGGGCGAAAGCGGCGTGGCGATCTCGTTCGTTTCGCCCGAGGAGCGCAACCTGCTCAAGGCCGTGGAACGCTACATCCGCAAGTCGATTCCCATCGACCGCGACCATCCGTTCCATTCCGAGGCCGCCGAGCGCAAGACGGGCAAGCAGGACCAGGGGCTGCCGCAGGCGCCGTGGATCCGCGGCGGCGCGCGCAACCAGAAGGGCAACATGCGCCACCCCGCCGCCCGCTTCTCCGACGACCGCAGGGGCCCGCGCAAGCCGTTTGGCGAGCGCAAGCCCTTTGGCGACGGCGCGTCGCATGAGCACGGGAAGAAGAAGTTCGTGCATCCGGCGAACGCGCACAAGGCGCGGCGCGACCGCCCGAGCTTCAAGGGCCGGCGCGAAGGCGACTACGGCCAGAACCCCACGAAGTGGTAGGCGGCGCACGCCGACGAGGGAGCGATCATGGAGACCGAGAAGCCGCTGCACGTGGCCTTGCCGCTCAAGTACCGCCCGATGACGTTCTCCGACGTCGTCGGCCAGGAGCACGTGGTGCGCACGCTGCGCAACGCCATTGCGAGCGGACGCATCGCGAACGCCTATCTCTTCATCGGACCGCGCGGCATCGGCAAGACCACGACGTCGCGCATTCTCGCCAAGGCGCTCAACTGCACGCACCCCAACGGCGTGGAGCCGTGCGGCGCGTGCGAGAACTGCGTGCAGATCGCCGCCGGCCGCTCCATCGACGTGACCGAGCTCGACGCCGCCTCGCACAACAAGGTCGAGGACGTCAAGCCGATCATCGACGCGGTGCAGTTCAAGCCCGTGGCCTCCACGTACAAGATCTTCATCATCGACGAATGCCACATGCTCACGGGCGCGGCGTGGAACGCGCTGCTCAAGACGCTCGAGGAGCCGCCGCCCTACGTGAAGTTCATCTTCGCGACGACTGAAGGCGACAAGATGCTCGCCACGATCGTCTCGCGCTGCCAGCGCTTCGACCTGCGCCGCATCCAGACGCACCAGATCGTGGGCCGTCTGCGCGAGATCTGCGACAAGGAGGGCATTTCGGCGGACGAGGACGCGCTGCTCGCCATCGCGCGCGGCGCGGAGGGCGGCATGCGCGACGCGCTCAGCTCGCTCGACCAGCTCATCGCCTTCACGGGCGACCACATCACCGAGAACGACGCGCTCGGCGTGTTCGGCCTCGTCTCGCGCCAGGCGCTCGAAAGCCTCGCCGGCGCGATCCTCACGGGCGACGCCGCCACGATCCTGCGCTCCGTGGAGACCTTCGATTCCGCGGGCAAGAACATGCGCCGTCTCGCCGCCGAGCTCATGCAGCATTTCCGCAACCTGCTCGTCTACCAGACGCTCGGCGACAAGGAGAACGGCCTGGAGGCGACGCCCGACCAGATCAAGACGCTCGCCGCGCAGGCGAAGCTCTGCCCCGGGCCGCGCCTCTTCCGCATCGCCGACACGCTCGCGGAGATGGAGGACAAGCTGCGCCGCGTGCTCAGCGTGCGCACGCTCATCGAAATGACGCTGATCCGCGCCTCGCGCATCGCCACGGTCGCCTCGGTGGAGGAGCTCATGCGCGCCGTGCGCGACCTCCGCGCCGGCCTGCCCGTCGCCCTCGCGCCAAGCGCCCAGCACCAAGCACCAAGCACTCAGCACCAAGCACCAGGCACCCCGCACCAAGCACCAGGCACCCCGCACCAAGCACCAAGCACTCAGCACCAAGCACCAGGCACTTCAGAGAACGACGAGCCCCAATCTGCCCCGAAGCACGTCCTCACCGACGCGGAGCGCCGGCAGATCATGGACGACCCGAAACTGAACAAACTCATGGCCGAATTTCCGGGCGCGCAGATCGCGAATCTCAACTGATTTTTTCTTCCAGCAACTAAAGGAGACACACCATGCAGGAATCCGAACGGGCGACAATGAAGATGCTTCCCGGCGACGAAGTGCGCCAGATCATGTGGCGCTTCGCCGAGCGCTATGACATCCAGATGGCCATTGCCGGCGCGCGCGGCGTCGCCCGCGGCCTTGTGGCCAAGCTCGTGGCGGACGGCCAGCGCAAGACGCATGACTGGACGCCCGAGAAGCAGCAGCTCTTCGACGCCTTCGACGCGAGCGGCGTCACGGCCGCCACGCTCAACGCCGACTGCGGCGGCCTCTTCGACGGGCCGCGCAATCTCGCCGAATCGCTGCTCACCTACGAGACCGCGTGGGTGGACAACGGCGCGGCCACGAGCTCGTTCGTGAACGCGCTCGCGATGGGCCCGATCGCCGAGCTCGGCACGCCCGAGCAGAAGCAGCGCTACATGTCGCTGTGCGCGCCCGGCAACCCGAGCGGCAAGACGTGGCGCGGCTCCTTCGCGCTCACCGAACCGCTGCCCTATGTGGGCGTGGATACGGGCGTGCTGTGCGGCCGCGTCTCCGTGGCGGAGTGGAAGGACGGCGAGGAGCCGAAGCTGCGCATCGAGAAGCGCGGTCGCTTCATCACGAACATCGCCATCGCCGACTACGTGACGATCGCCGTCAATTCGGGCGATCCGCGCGTGAAGGGCTCGTGCATGGTCGTGGTGGAGGCCACCGACCCCGGCAAGTTCGACCGCGGCGCGCAGACGCTCAAGTGCGTGCACCAGCTCTCGAACACGGGCGACCCCGTGATTGACGTGGTCGTGCCCGCTTCGCGCATCATCGGCGGCTACGACATCGTGGACGGCCAGATCGTGCCGCGTCTCGCCCACAGCGAGATCATCGCCCAGGTGTTCTCGAAGACGCGCGTGGGCGTGGGCGTGATGGGCGCGGGCTCGCTCATGAGCGCCGTCGAGCCCGTGATCCGCTACCAGCGCACGCGCTTCCGCGGCGCCGCGGGCGTGGAGGAGACTTCGCCCCGCTACCAGCAGGGCCTGCAGATGAAGGAGGACGTCACCGAACGCCTCGCCGACGTGTGGGCCACCGCCGAGGCCGCCAGTTCGCTCGGCTTCGACATCTCCCGCCGCTTCGACGCCCTCGAGCTCATCCAGGACGAAGCCAAGGCCAAGCTCGGCCGCGGCCGCGAAATGCTGCGCAACATGAAGGCGCCCATGGAGAAGGCCGTGCAGCTGCTCGCCGCCGGCCAGGATCCCGCCGACGACCCCGACGTCACCGTGCGCTACGTCTACCTGCAGGCGCTGTGCAACATCCTCTGCCCCAGCTGCAAGCTCTGGAACACCGGCCACGGCGCGGACGTCATGCGCCAGGCCGTCTCCCTCATGGGCGGCTACGGCATCACCGAGGACTGCCCGGGCTTCCTGTTCTACAAGTGGACCGACATGCAGCTTGACGCCACCTACGAGGGCCCCGAGGCCGTGCAGCGCCGTCAGATCAGCGAGACGATGGCCAACCCCGTCTTCCTCGCGCAGCTCGAGGCCTGGGCGCGCCGCGCCGAGGCGTGTCCGCGCGCCGACGAGAACGGCTCGCGCGCCCTCGCCGCCGCGCTGCGCCTCTGGGCGTGGACGCAGAACTTCGCGAAGGCGGGCAAGGACGTGAACGGCCGCAAGCTCGGCGCCTCCCAGCGCCACGGCGTGGTGTTCCCGCTTGCGGACGCCCTCGCGGGCCTGATGGCCGCCACGAGCTTCGCCGCCGACATCGCCTTCCTCGCGCAGAACGGCGCGGAGCATCCCGTGGTCGGCCCCGAGCTCGAGGGCTACCTCAACACGTTCAACGACCTGCTCGGCACCGTGATCGCCGACGTGGCGGGCGAAGCGGCCAAGATCTGCAGCGGCGTCGTCTACGGCTTCGGCGCGGCGACGGCCGAGGACAAGGCCGCCTACGCGGCGCTGCGCAACGCGCTCGACGAAGCGCTCGCCGGCACGCGCCTCGCGAAGGACCGCGCTGCCAAGTGCCTGACCACCATCATGATCCCGGAGGCGCTGGACTATCCGGCGTAAGGTGCCGTGACGCGCCTCTCGTTCTACGTCAACCGCGACAAGCCGGGCGCCGAGGCCGTTCAGGAGCATCTGACGGCCCTGGCGCGCGACCTGGGGTTCGTCGTTTCGGACGACGCGCCCGAAGTCGTTGTCGTGCTGGGCGGCGATGGCACGATGCTCTCGGCCGTGCACCAGTTTCCCGGCGTGCCCCTGCTGGGCCTGAACCTGGGCTCGCTCGGTTTCCTCTCCGGCGTGGAGGCGCCGCGCTTCGACGAGGCGATCTGCGCCCTGCGCGACGGCCACTACGCGATTTCGATGCGCACGGCGCTCACGGTGCGCGGCCGCACGGCCCTCAACGAGGTCGTGGTCTCGCGCGGCGTCTCCGGCCACGCCGCCGTGATCGAGCTCACGATCGACGACCGCCGCGCCACCACGTTCTTCGCGGACGGTCTCGTGATCGCCACGCCCACGGGCTCCACGGCCTACTCGCTCGCGGCGGGCGGCCCGATCCTCATGCCCGATTCGCGCTCGCTCGTCGTCACGCCGATCTGTCCGCACGCGCTCACCACGCGTCCGCTCGTGATCCGCGACACGTCGCATCTCGCGATCCGCCTGCGGCCGCGGCCGGGCGCGGAGACGCTCGAGGTCTTCGCCGACGGCGCCTCGCTCGGCGCGCTCGCCGTGGAGGAAAGCCTCGTGTTCGCGAAGGCCTCCGCCGGCGTGCCGCTCGTCGAGCTCGCGGGCTTCGACCCCTACGAGGTGCTGAACCGGAAACTGGGCTGGTCCGGGAGTTCGCTCACATGACGGCGCTCGAAGAGAAACTGGGCTATGAATTCAAGGATCCCGCCCTGCTGGAGCGGGCCCTCGTCACGCCCGCCGTGCGCATGATCGAGCCCACGGCCAAGGACAACCAGCGGCTTGAATTTCTCGGCGACGCCGTCTTCGGGCTGCTTTCCGCCGAGGTCGTCTTCCGCCGCCATCCCGACGAGCAGGAGGGCCTGCTCACCGTGCGCCGCACGCGCCTCGTCTCCGGCGCGGCGCTGGCCGAGGTCGCCGAGAAGCTCGGGCTGCGCA
>CAVEDG010000090.1:0-6822 GCA_963614205.1 bacterium
TTGTCTCCACTCGTCTCAGAAAAAACGCAACTAGTATACCAAAAATCCTCACCCTCATGCTAAATTGGCCATAACGGCGTCGCAGACTTCGAAGCCGCGGGCGGTCGGCGCGAAGCGGTCGGGGCCGAGGCGGCGCAGAATGCCGGGCGCGACCAGCGCCTCCAACCGCGCGCGCCAGGCGGGAAGCCGCGGCGCGAGCGGCGGGAAGCGGCGCGCGCAGGCGGCAAGGTCAAGCCCTTCCGCCGTGCGCAGCGCGAGCACCGCGCGCTCGAAGGCGTCGTCCTCCGCCGTCACGGTCGTCGTCTCGTAGCCCGCGGCCGTACCGACCGTGCGCGTCAGGCCCACGCGCCCATGCGCGCCTTCGCCAAGTCCCACGTAGTCCTCGCCGCGCCAGACGGCGACGTTGTGGCGGCAGGCGTACCCGGGCCGCGCGTAGTTCGAAACTTCGTAGCGTTCGAGACCGGCGGCGGCAAACGCCTCGGCGGCGAGGGCCACCTGATCGAGCGCGACGGCGTCGCCCGGCAGCGCGAGCCGCCCTTCCCGCACGGCGCGGTCAAGGCGCGTCTTCGGCTCGCGGATGAGCGCGTAGCAGCTCACGTGCACGGGCTCGAGCGCGCGCGCGCGCGCCAGCGTGGCGCGCCACGCCGCATCCGTCACGCCCGGCCAGCCCGCGATGAGGTCAAATCCCGCATTGGGAAACACCGCGCGCACGCGCCGAAAGGCGTCTTCGGCCTCCTGCGCCGTGTGGCCGCGCCCCATGGCGGCCAGCACGGCGTCGTCGAAACTCTGCACGCCCAGCGAAATGCGGTTCACGCCGCCGCGGCGCAGGAGGCCGAGCGTCGCCGCCGTGACGTCGCGCGGATGCAGCTCCACGGTGAACTCGGCGCCGGGCGCGCGGCAGGCGCTCACCAGGGCGAAGAGCGGCGCCAGGTCGCACAGCGCGGGCGTGCCGCCGCCGAAGTAGACCGTCTCGAAGGCCTTGGCCGGACACTCCCGCATCACGTGCGCGACATGCGCCGCGCGCGCCGCCGCCGTCGATCCCGCGCGCGACGTCAGCGCGCAATACGCGCACTTCGCGCGGCAGAACGGGAAATGGACGTAGAGATTGTTCATGTCACCCGCCGGCGCCGTCACTTGACGACGGGCCGCCCCTCGGGGGCGCGGTAGCTGCGCAGTTCGTAGGGCGCGAGCGTGAGCGTGTGCGTGGAGGCCGAGCCGCCGAAAAGGCCGCCCGTGAAGGTCTCGCCCGTGACGAGGTTGCGCGTCTTCGCCGGGAATTCGAGCGTGACCGTGGCGGGCTTCAGCCCCGTGTTGACCACGTAGAAGTACGAGACGCCGTTGAACGCGCACTGCCGCACGCGCACGTCGCCAACCGCCGCCACGTCGTCCATCACCACCGCCGGCAGCGCGCGGAACGCCTGCAGGAACGGCACGAGAACATCCTCCATGCCATATGTGCCGATGAGGAAGCCGCCCTTCGAGACGCCCAGGATGTCGCCGTAGCGCAGCGGCTCCACGAAGTGCCGCAGCGCGTTCACGCCCGACGGGTTGATCGTGGTCACGCGCCACGTGCACTCCTGCAGCCAGTCGCACGTCAGCGACTTGCCCGTGCGGCCGATCGCGCTTTCCCAGTAGCGGTCGTGCTGGTGCACGAGCGGGAACGCCGCGCCCTTCAGGTTCGCGTAGAAGCCGGGCTGCTCGTCGAGCACGCGCTGGTGCGCCTGCGCCTCCGGCGACGCGAAGTGTCCCGCCCCCATCCAGCGGTAGTCCGCCGGCACCATCGTCTGGCCGAGGATGAGGTTCGGCGCCTCGCGCGTGAGCCGCGCCGGGTCGAGCCCGACCGCGCGCCACGCCCTCGCCATGAAGTCGGGCTTCGTGAAGTCGGGATGCCGCCCGTTCGCGGGAATCATGTAGTTGAGCCAGAGGCGGAGGTCGGGACGCTTCGCGGCGAGCGTCTTCGCCTGCTTCACGTAGAAGTCCGTAACCACGTCGCAGCGCCACTGCAGCCAGTCGTCCCAGGCGTTCGCGCGCAGCCACTGTGCGTAGTCGCGCCCGCGCAGGGGATTTTTCGCGAACTCCGGCGGAATCGTGAGGCCCTTCGCCTTCGCGAACGCCCTCACGGTGTAGTCGTTGTAGCCGCTCTCCTCGTCGCCGAAGGTGAGCAGGCAGTGGCGCGTGACGTGCAGCGTCACGCCCTTGAAGCTCGGATGGCCCGCGCCCTGCTCCAGCAGCGCGTCGATGATGTCCGCAATGTATCTACGCACCTTCGGGTGGTGGAAGTTGAAGTTCGGTGGCGTGTCGTGCCACTTGCCCCAGTTGGGCTTGCCCGTGTCGTGGATGGCGATCGGCGAGTCGTGCAGCGAGCCGTCGCCCATCGACTGCCGCGTGACGAGCCCCGCCGGCACGGGCATCGTGTTGGGATTCACGGTGGGCATGATAAAGAGGCCCTCGCGGTCGAATTTCGCGTACCACGCGCTCAGGAAGTCGGGCGCGTGCTGGCGCGGGTTGTAGTCCTCGTCGATGAGCCCGTGGTACCACGCGCCGGGATAGGCGAAGAGGTTCTCGCCCGTGAACTTCATCAGCGCGGCCGTGCGGTCGATGAGCGCAGTGAGCTCGGCGGGCGGCAAGCCGTTGCGGGGCAGGGCGAAGTCGTAGACGATCGCGGGATCCTCGAAGTAGAGCGCGGCCACGCGGTTCCAGCCCGCGCGCGGCGCGTCCTTCGCGAGCCGCTTCTGGCGTTCGTCGAGGTGCTCCTTGTCGAAGGCCTGCACGTCGTGCCAGGCGCGCGCGAGGCCGCCCGGCGCCGCCGGCGGCTCCGGCTCGTGGATCTCCGCCACCGGCAGCGCGTTGGCCTTCACGCGGTAGACGCGCACCGCCGACACGGCGGCCGGCGCGCCATCCCGCGCCGTCATCACGATCATCGAGACGTCCGGCTCGCGCGCCCAGTAGAGCACGCGGTGCGTGAGGATGCGCCCCGTGTTCGGATACTCGTCGCCCGTCGCGTAGCCCACCTGCATCGTGTATTCGCCCGCCTTCGAGCGGTGGATGAGCAGGTCGGCCGTGCGCTTCGCGTCGTCCGGATAGTCGATCTCGAACACGTAGAGCGGCGCGTTCGTGCCCGCGCGCGGCCCGAGGTCGAAGCGCAGCGCAAAGCGCGAGCCGGCCTTCGCGCCCGCTTCGAGATAGGGCGTGTTTCCCAGCCGCTTCACCGTCACGTCGCCCACGGCGCGGAAGCGCTCCGCCTCGGGCGTCCTGTCGAGCGTCAGGGACGTCACAGGCTCGAGATCGCCGATCACGCCCGGCGCCTTGAGGGCCGCCTTCGCCGCGTCGCCCGTGAGCTCGTAGGGATTGTCGCGCTTCAGCACGGCCACCGGCACGGATCCGTAGAACCACGTGCCGTCCGTTGCGCGCAGCGTGTAGTCGCCCGCGGGCAGGTTGACGAGCAGCCGCGACGTCTTCGCGCCCACCGCGTCGCCGTAGCGGGCCACGACCTGGCCCTTCGCGTCGCACAGGCAGTAGTTGAGATGGGAAAGGTCGCAGCCCGCCGGACTCGTGGCCGACACCGTGAGCGTGCCCGACGTCTCCTCCAGCGCGTAGAGCCCGCGCGCCGTGAACTCGATCACCTGCGCGCGCCGCCAGAGTTCGTGGATCTGCTCGGGCGCGAGCGGCGCGGAGTAGATGCGCAGATCGTCGATCAGCCCGTCGAACTGCCGGTCGCCCTCGCAGCTGCCCACGCAGAAGCGGTCGAACACCTGACGCCTGAAGGTGAGCGGATCGCGCATCTTGAGCGCCGCGATCATCGGCGACTCGCCGTCGCCCCGCGCAGCGCCGTCGCGTCCGTTCACGTAGACCTTCACGCCCAGCTCGTTCCACGTGATCGCAAGGTGCATCCAGTCGTCCTGCGCCGCGGCGGGGAAGCCGCGCGTGACGAACGAGTCGTCGTCGTCGCTCTGGTCGGCGCGCAGCCGGTCGCCCCACCACCAGAACCAGAGCTGGCCGGAGCCGATGCGTTCGCCCTTCGGCGACGGATTCGCGAAGAGCGTGCGCCAGATTTCGTCGCCCTTCGGGGTGCGTCCCGTATCCGGCCACTCGCGCTTGACCCAGCACGCCACCGTGCCGCGCTCCGGCACGAGGTTGCCCGCCGCCGCGTAGGCGAGCGCGCTCTTCGCCGCGCGGGTCAGGCGCACGGCCTGGCCGATGCGGCCTTCCGCGAACGCGAGCCCCTCCGCGCAGAGCGGCGCCTTCGCGCCCTTCGCGCGCGCCGCCTCGGCCGTGCCGTCGAACGGCGCATGGAAGAGCAGCTCGGGCGTGACCTGCGCGGCCGTCGCCGCGGGCGCGGGCAGTTCCGCGGTCTGCCCGTAGCGCGCGCCGCGCAGCACGAGCGGCCCGCGCGCCTTCGCGACGTCCCAGCGCAGATGCAGCGTCGCCACGTTCGTCGCCACGTCGGTCACGAACGCATAGTCCTTCGGATGGCCCTTCGTCTCGAAGCGCCGGCTGCGGTAGTAGTGGAGATTCGCTCCGTGGCCCTCGAAGTAGGCGAGGCCCTCGGTGCCGCGCGCGCCGTCGAGCGAGGTGATCAGCGTGCAGTCCCGGCCGCGATACGGCGCGGCGTCGAAGTTCGCGCTCGTGAACACGAGTTTGCCCATGCCCGCCTTGAACGCCGCGCGCGCGTCGATCGCCAGGCCGTCCACCGCCTGCGACACCACGAGTTCGCGCGCGTAGTTGCCGCCTTCCGTGATGAAGTTCACCACGCTGCGACCCTCCGCGTCGACCACGCGCACGGACGCGTCGTCGCGCACGACCTTCGTCTCGCCCCACGGGCACGGCGGAAACGTCTTCACCTCCGCCCACGCCGCGCACGCGACGAAGACGATTACGGCGGTCATCGTCATCTGCTTCATGTCGTCTCGCTTCCCTTCTTGGTCAGTTGCCGGAATGGATTAGACCAGCCAGCCCGCGAGACGGCGGCGACATTCGAGCGCGGGCTCGAGCGCGTCGGGTCTGCGCTCCGCCTCGACGATCCACCAGCGCTGCGCCGTCTCCGTCTTCATGTACGCGATCACGTCCGCCCACGGCACGCACGCCCCGCCGTCCGTCGGCTTCGTGCCGAACACGGCGTCCGGCGTCGGGTCGTTCTCCTTCGCGTGGATCGAGTCGTGGCGGCCGCGGTACTTCTTCAGCAGCGCGACGAGGTCCGTCCCCGTGTGGAAGGTGTTGCCGAGGTCGACCTGCTGCTGCAGGAGCGGCGACGCGTCGCTGAACATCACGTCCCACGCCGTCACGCCGTCGTACTTCGTCGTGAAGTGGTGGTAGGTCGAGTGGATGCCGACCTTGATGCCGTAGGCCTTCGCCGCCTCCGCCGCGAGCCCCATGTCGTGCCCGAACCGGCGGTAGGCGTCCGCCGAGTCCTTGTGCGCGTGCGGGGAGGTGACGGACTCGATGCCGGCCTCGGCGCAGAAGTCGAGCGTCCGCTTCAGCGCGTCGCCCACGAGGTCGACGTTGCCGTTGACGTGCGTGCCCGCGCCGCGCAGGCCGGCGTCCGCGAGGAGCCTCCTCAGCGCCTTCGCGGCGCGTCCGCCGTAGCCGGCGAACTCGACGCCGTCGAAGCCGCCGGCCTTGAGCGCCGCGAGGATCTCCTCGGGCCTCTTCCAGAAGATCTTGTGGATCGAGTAGAGCTGCAGGGCGATCGCCGCGTGGCCGCCTTCGCAGAACGAACGGCAGCCCGGCAACGCCAGAGCCGCCACAAGTCCGCACATGTCCGCGATGAATGCTGTACGAGTCGTTTTCATAAGATTTCGTGCAGAGTCTGGATTTCCAAGAGTTTTTCGCATACCGTCATTTCGCCGCGGCCTTGAGATCGCGGATGACCTTGAACATGACGGACGGGTAGTCCGTCGAGAACCCGTCGCACCCCAGTTCCCACAGCCTGTGGTACACCGCCTCGGTCTCGCCCCCCTCGAAGGGGATCGAGCACACCTTCACGCCATGCGCGTGGAACTCGTCGATCAGGTTCTTCAGGTAGTCCGTGCCGAGGATGAACGGATCGACGGGATCCTTCGGATTCCAGTAGGTGTGCAGGGAAACGGCCGTCACGTATTTGAAGCCGTTCCGGCGCAGTTCCTCCATGCGCGACTCGAAGTGCGCGCGCGTGGCGGCGGCCATCTTCGCGCGTTTGGCCGGGTCGAAACGCTCCCGGAACTTGGGGAACTTTCCGATCCAAAGGAGCGACTTGCCCCCGGGCAGAGCCTCATTCCACTTGACGATGTTCGGATAGCTGCAGCCCGTGTAGTAGACCTGATCCACCACGCCGAACGTCTTCGCCTCGGCCGCGATGCGCATGGGGCCGGCACCCTTCTCGTCCACGAAAAGCAGATAGGAGGGATGCCCCTTCATGGCCGCCATCACGGCCTCGATGGTGGGGATGCGCTCGGAGGCGTAGCGCGCGTCCAGATAGCTGCCCACGTCGATGTCGCGGAGCTCCGCCCAGGTCATCTGACCGATCCGCCGCGCCTTCCAATCCGCCGGGATGCCGCGCGGCGTACGGCGCAGATCTTCGTCGTGGAACATGATGCCCACGCCGTCCGCCGTGCAGCGGCAGTCGCACTCGAGCGCCGAACCGTTGCCCCAGCACCAGAGAAACGTCTCAAGCGTGTTGTCCGGCCGTTCCCGCACGCCGCCCCCGCGGTGGACGTGTGAAATGAAAAGACCATCCTCGCGCGGACCGGCAAGGGTGACGCCTGCGAGCAGGGAAAGACCGACAAGCAGCAATTTACGCATTTCAGGACACCTTCGTTGAATGAACGCCCCCGCCCTCAATGAATC
>CAVEDG010000091.1:0-6812 GCA_963614205.1 bacterium
AAGGCTAAGTCGAAGCTGGACCTGATGTGTCATTGGCGAATCAGTATAGCACACTTCGGCCGACCGTGCGGTAACATGAAGTTACGCATCACGGCCGGCACCGCCTTTCGCGCTACGCCGCCTTTGCCGCGTCGATCTTCTGCTCGAGCGTGGCGCGGATCTGCGCGAACTCGGGGGCGTCCATCTTCTTGTCGTTCCAGTCGATGAACGTCTGCTGCAGGTCCATGAAGAACCGGCGCGCGGCGTCCTTGTCGGCGAACGCGAAGTCCGTGAAGAGCGCCTTCTCCACGACCGCGAACATGATCTGCTGGCGTTCGACGGGCGTGGTGGCGTCGGAGTCGGAGAAGGCGTTCTGCTGCAGGTAGACGGCGTCGAGGAACTCGGCCTTGAGGTAGCACGTGAAGTCCGCAAGGGAGGTGCCCTCCTCGCCGACGACCTTCATCATCTGGCCGACTTCGGTGCCGCGGCGCAGCAGGGCGCGGGCGCGCTCCACGCGGTCGGCGGGCTTGATCACGGAGGCGTAGTGGCTCCACGAGTCGAGCGGGTCGATGGCGGGATAGCGGCGCGCGTCGGAGCGCGCGCGGGAGAGGCCGTGGAAGCCGCCCACCACCTTGAGGGTGGCCTGCGTGACGGGCTCGTCGAAGTTGCCGCCGGCGGGCGAGACCGTGCCGCCGATCGTCACGGAGCCGATCGTGCCGTTGCGCAGGCGCACGCGGCCCGCGCGCTCGTAGAACGCGGCAATGCGCGATTCGAGGTAGGCGGGGAACGCCTCTTCGCCCGGAATCTCCTCCAGACGGCCGGAGAGTTCGCGCATGGCCTGCGCCCAGCGCGACGTGGAGTCCGCCAGCACAAGCACGTTGAGCCCCATCTGGCGGTAGTATTCCGCGAGCGTGACGGCCGTGTACACGGAGGCCTCGCGCGAGGCGACCGGCATGGACGACGTGTTGCAGATGATGATCGTGCGCTCCATGAGCGACTTGCCCGTGCGCGGGTCGGTGAGCTCGGGGAACTCCTTGAGCGTCTCCACGACCTCGCCCGCGCGCTCGCCGCACGCCGCGGAAATCACCACGTCGATCTTCGCGTAGCGCGCGGTCGTCTGCTGCAGCACGGTCTTGCCCGCGCCGAACGGGCCGGGGATGCAGTAGGTGCCGCCCACGGCCACGGGGAAGAACGTGTCGATCGTGCGCACGGTCGTCTCGAGCGTCTCCTCCGGCGCGAGGCGTTCCACGAAGCAGGAGATCGGCACCTTCACGGGCCACTTCTGCATCATCTGCACGGGCACGGCCGCGCCGCCCGAAACGGGCTTCAGCGTGGCGATCGTGTCGGTCACGACGTAGTCGCCGGCGGGGGCGACCGTCTCGACCTCGTACGCGCCGCGGAAGGCGAACGGCACCATGATCTTGTGGCCGGGCATGGTCTTCTCGTCGAAGATGCCCTCGGGCACCCAGCCGAGGACGTCGCCCGCGGCCACGCGGTCGCCGGGCTTCGCGAGCGGATGCCAGGCCCATTTGCGGTCGCGCGGCAGCCCCGGCAGCGACATGCCGCGCTGCAGGAAGAACGAGGCGTCCTTCGAAATCTTCCCCGCCTCCTTCGCCAGGTCGGCGAGCGGGTTCTGCAGGCCGTCGTAGACCTGCGTGAGCATGCCCGGGCCGAGCTCGGCGGCGAGCAGGTTGCCGGTGAACTCCACGGTGTCGTCCACGCCGAGATCCGTCGTGGAGTCGAACACCTGCATGTCGCAGCGCCGGCCGCGCACGCGCACGATCTCGGCCATGAGCTTCTTGTCGCCCAGCACGGCGTAGCCGACTTCGTTCTGGGCCACGGCGCCGTCGAAGGCCACGGTGATCATGTTGCCGTTGACGCCGACGATTTTTCCAGTTGCACTCATTGTGATGTCACCTCAGATTTGTTCATCGATCTTCGACGCGGCGGTGAGGCGGTCGAAGGTGGCATTGCCGGCGGCGGCGGAAACGGCGCGGCGCCGGATGACGATTTCAAGCCGGATCGCGTAGGTGAGCGCGGCGGCGGCGGAAAGGGGCGCGGCCACGGGCGTGAGCTCGCCGGCGGCGTCCCAGCGCACGAGGTCGAGCTGACGCTCGCGCGCGGCCGGGTTCTTCTCCTGGAAGGCGGCGGCCACGCGGTTGGCCCAATAGAGGGAACACCCCTCCGCGGGACGGCGCCACTTCGCGGGGTCGAGCCCGCGGGCGCGGGCGCGCTCGGCGGCGATCGCGTTGCGGAGCTGCGTGTCGAGATCCGCCCACGCCGCCTGCGCGGCCGGGAACGGATTCTCCCCCAGCTGGTCGCGGCACATCGCGCGGAACTGCTCCATCGTGTAGGGCGCAGGACCGTCGATGTCGAGCGGCTGCAGAGACGAAATCAAATAGTCTGCTGCCATGTCGTCACCCCGGGCTTCGCCCTCAGCCGCGCACGAGCGCGGCGAGGTCGGGACGCAGACGGCGCGCGAGCGCGGCCGCGAGCGCGGCTTCGGAGAAGTCGTGCTCCACGCGGCCGTTGTCGAGCCGGATGGAGAAGCCCGCGCCCACGCGGTCGTCGACCGTCACGGTCACGCCCGTGACGGCGGCGGCGGCGAGCTGCGCCTTGAGCGCGGCCGCAAGCGCGGCGTTCGCCGCCACGTCGGCCGTGTCGGCCGCAAGCCCCTTCAGCGCGGCGAGGGCGAGGCGCGCGGTTTCGTCCGGCTGGGCGAGCGCCGCCTGCACGTCCTTCGCAAGCAGGTTCTCGAGCACTGCAGTGAGACGCGCCTTCACGTCGAGCACCGTGTCGCGCGCGCTCTGCGCAATGGACTTCCGCGCGCGCTCCTCGAATGCCTGGGCGTCGTTCTCGGCCGCGGCGCGCCGGGCGGCGGCCTCGGTCTCGGCGTTCTTCAGGATGGTGGCCGCGTCGGCTTTCGCCTTCGCGAGGATCTCGGCGGCTGCGGCGTTCGCGCGCTCCACGCCGTCATGCTGGATCTTCTCCAGCAGCTGTTGCAGTTCTTCGGCCATTGTACCTGGTACCTCCAGAAAAATGTTGGGCAAGATTATAGACGAAATGCGGGCGTGAAGTCAAGGGGCGCTCACACGCCCAGCGCGTCGCGCAATGCCGCGACCCGGTTCGTCTTCTCCCACGGGAAGGCGTCGCGCCCGAAATGGCCGCAGTTGACGGTGTCGCGATAGCGCCAGCCCTTCGGCTTCGCAAGCCCGAGGTCGGCGATGAGCGCGTAGGGACGGAAGTCGAACACCGTGCCCGAGAGAATCACCTTCTCGAGCGCCTCGGGCGTGACGCCATGCTCCGTGCCGAACGTGTTCACGCACACGGAGACGGGCGCGGCCACGCCGATCGCATAGGCCACCTGCACCTGGCAGCGATCCGCCAGCCCCGCCGCCACAATGTTCTTCGCCGCGTAGCGCGCGTAGTAGGCCGCGCTGCGGTCGACCTTCGAGGGATCCTTGCCGCTGAACGCGCCGCCGCCATGGGCCGCCATGCCGCCGTAGGTGTCCACGATGATCTTGCGCCCCGTCAGGCCGCTGTCGCCCGCGGGGCCGCCCACCACGAACTTGCCCGTGGGATTGACGAGGAACTTCGTGCGCGCCGTGAGAAGCCCCGTGCCCGCGAGCACGTCGTAGGCGACGTCCCGAAGCTGCCTGTAGCACTTCGCGCACGCGCCCTTCTCGGTCGTCTGGTGCGAGAGCACCACCGTGTCGATCGCCACCGGCCGGCGGTCTTCGTAGACCACG
Organism: bacterium; assembly: GCA_963614205.1. GTDB lineage: Bacteria > Verrucomicrobiota > Kiritimatiellia > RFP12 > UBA1067 > RUG572. The sequence continues at coordinate 3,729 of CAVEDG010000091.1, forward strand.
GAGAGCTGGCTCTTCGCGTCGGGCCGCAGGAAGTCGAGCGCGCCCGTCTTGCGGAGCTCCGTGAAGTGGCGCAGCAGCTCGTGCGCGTAGACGATCGGCGCCGGCATGAACGCGGGCGTCTCGTTCGTCGCATAGCCGAACATCATGCCCTGGTCGCCCGCACCCTGGTCTTCGGGCTTGGCGCGGTTGACGCCCTGCGCGATGTCGGGGCTCTGCCCATGCAGCGCGCTGAGGTAGTTGAACGTGTTCCAGCTGAAGCCCTCTTCGGGGCGGTCATAGCCGATGTCCTTCACGACCGCGCGCGCGATCGCCTGCGGATCGACCTTCTCGTGTCCCTTCGCCGTGATCTCGCCCATGTTGACGACGAGGTTCGGCCCCACCATCGTTTCGCACGCCACGTGGGCCTGCGGGTCGTTCTTGAGGTAGGCGTCGAGGATCGCGTCGGAAATCTGGTCCGCGACCTTGTCGGGGTGCCCTTCCGAAACGGATTCGGAAGTGAAAACGTGCCGTCCGGCATGTTTCGTCATAGTCTTGCTCTCTTCTCTTTCTTCGTACTTGCGAAGCGCATCCGGGAAGGACATCCCAACCACCGTGGCGTTCCCGCTCGGTTGGCGCGGCCGTCATCCGGCGACCGCTTCCTGATGCTTCGATGGCGAATAGTATACCACAATCTGGCCGCGCCTCCGGACGCGCGCCTGCGCGCCCCGAAAGATCATGGTCGTCTCCGGCTACCGGCAGCCGATGCAGGACGCCGAATCCAGGGATGCTACACTCATGTCAACGCATCCTTCATCGTCAATGCGCTGCGGAATGCGCTTTCCTGAGCCGATACGCAACCACGCGACAGGCGTCTTGGAATCGAAGATCGAGCCGTCGCGAATGCCGGACTCGATCTCGTCCGCGCTCAAGACGACAGGATAGACGTTCCCGTCAGGATCCTGATCCTGCGCGTACGCCCCGTCCGCAAGCTCGACGAAATAGAGATGGAGGCGCTCTTCACAGTAGCCGGGCGTTCGACGTCATCCCGATTCTATATCAGCTCGAGCCAACGACGCGGAAGGCGGGGCAGAGGCCGATGCGGGTAGGGGCGAGGAGGGCGAGCGCGCGGGTGCCGCGCACGAGCGCAAGCGGCTCGGCGGGCGGCGGAGGCGGCGGCAGCGCGTCGTCGGCGAACTCGGCGAACGTGGCCGTGCGCGAGGTGGCGGCGAGCACGTGCGGCGCGTCGTCCGCCGGCGGCTCGGTGAGCCACTGCGGCGCGGGCGGGTCTTCCATCAGCAGCGCATCGCCCGCCTTCAGCGCGGCGCAGTCGGCCTCCGTCAGCGCGAGCGCGCCGTAGTCGGCGCGAATCTCGCGCGTGGCGGCGCGGATCGCGGGATGCGCGGGGTCGAGGCAGTCGAGTCCGCCGAAGGCGGGCAGCGCCTCCGCCGGCAGCGTGAGCGCAAAGGCCAGCGGCGCGGCAAGCCCCTCGACCGCGAAGGCGTAGGCGGGTTCCGAGCGCGGCGCCGCCGCGAGCCCCTTCACGCCGAACTGGCGGCGCGCGAGCTTTTCAAGCAGCAGGAACAGATCGCCGCACTCCTTCTCCACAAGCGCGAGCAGCACGTTGGGCGGCAAGGCCGCGCGCTGCGCCCAGAGCAGATGCAGGTCGGGGAAGAGCGCGGAATCGGCCAGCGCGAGCACACCGGGCGCACCGTCGAACGTGACGTCGAGCGTGAGCGCATTGTCGGGAAGCGCCGCCGCGCGCACGACCGAGACTTCGGTCTCGCCCAGGCGCACGCACCGCCGCCACGCGGGCGACGCCAGCACGGCCTCGTGGCCCGCGTGCGCCCATGTCGGCCAGGATTTCAACACGTCAAGGGCATCCATGCGCTAGCTCCTTTCCTCCGTGCCACGCCCGCGCCGCCGCACGTCCACGGCGATCTGAAAGGCGTGAATGCGCTCCGCGAGATGCGCGGCCAGCTGCGGCTGGCAGCGCTCGATCAGCGCCGCCACCTCCTCCGTGGTCGGCGTAAACGAAACGGCCAGGTTGCGCCCCGTCACGGAAATCCGAATCTCGGCGCCGTCGAGCACGTCGGGCCGCAGACGAATGCGCACCTCGCCCTCGCCCCTCAGCAGCCCCGGCGTGACGAGCAGCGTATCCGCCACCGCCTGCGCCGCCTCCACGAGCACGGCGGACGGAGCCGAAGCAGGCGCAGAAGCCGAAACGGGCGCAGAAGCCGAAACGGGCGCAGAAGAGGCGACAGGTGTGGGCGATGAGAGCGCCTGAGGAACAACCGGGGCTTCCACGATCTGCGGCGTGGCGGGAGAGGGAGCGCTGATTTCCTCTCTATCGACATCAAGTGACTGGTGCTTTGTGCTTGGTGCTTGGTGCTTGGTGCTTGGTGCTTGGTGCTTGTCAAGTGCTTGGTGCTTGGTGCTTGGTGCTTGGTGCGGAGCGAGAGCGGTGGCTTCCGCGGAGGTCGCACGAGAGGGTGCTGGATCAAGGGCAGCCTCGGATGCCTGCGCACGCGCAGGCGCGCCAGAGGGCGCAATTTCGGCGGCCTCGCTCCGCGCGAGCCCTACCGAGGCACTCGGTAGGGCGGTCGCCCCGCGACCGCCGCCCGCACCTTCGGCAGCCTCGATGGTCGGCAAAGAGCGCGTGGCGCCCGTAGCCGCCGTCGCTTGGGTCGCTTTGGTCTCTGTTGTCGCTTGGGTCGCTTCTGTTTCTTTGGCCACCTCGGTCGCCGCAGTGTCGCTCACGGTCGGCGAAGAGCGCATGGCGCCGGAAGCCGACAGGTCGGCGGAAGAAGAGACCAAAGCGACATCAGAGACACAAGCGACATCAGAGACCAAAGAGACAGCGGCCTTCGAGCCGGTGGTCTTTTCGCCGACCGCGAAATCGCCGGCGGCAAGAGGAGCGGTGGCCTTTTCGCCGACCAAGAAATCGCCGGCGGCAAGAGAAGCGGTGGTCTTTTCGCCGACCGCGAAATCGCCGGCGGCAAGAGGAGCGGTGGCCTTTTCGCCGACCAAGAAATCGCCGGCGGCAAGAGAAGCGGTGGTCTTTTCGCCGACCGCGAAATCGCCGGCGGCAAGAGGAGCGGTGGCCTT
>CAVEDG010000092.1:0-6784 GCA_963614205.1 bacterium
CGCGTTTCGCCGTGATCGACGCCACGGCCGACTGCGCCACCGTGGCCACGCGCGTACGCGCCGCCGTTTCCGCGCTCGGGTGAAATCGCGAATTGCCAAATGGGCGCGGATATGGTATCATGGGCAATCCATTTTTTCAATGAAAGGCAAAAGTCAGAATGAAGTTTGAGACGAAAGAGTCCAGTCCCTGCGTGAAGGCCCTGACGATCACGGCCGAAGCGGAAGAAACGAAGGCGCCGTATCAGAAGGTCCTGCGCGAGTTCCTGCGCGAGGCCGTGGTGCCCGGGTTCCGCAAGGGCAAGGTGCCGCAGCACGTGATTCTGCAGAAGTTCGCGAAGGAGATCCAGCAGGAGGCGCAGCAGGAGTGCTTCCGCGCGTTCTATCCGAAGGCGATCGAAGAGGAGAAGCTCGACGAGGTCGCGCTGCAGAACGTCACGAACGTGCTCTTCACGCCGGAGACGGGCTTCACGTGCACGGCGCTCGTGGAAGTCAAGCCCGTGTTCGACCTGCCCAAGTACCGCAAGCTCGCGATCAAGGCCGGCGACACGACGGTGACGGACGAGCAGGTCGCGGAGCAGCTCGAGAGCTTCCGCAAGGCCTTTGCGAAGTACGAGGACGCGAAGGGCGACGTGGCCGCGCAGGACGGCGACTTCGTGGAGATCGACTACGCCGGCGCGCTCGACGTCAAGGCGAAGACGCCGCTGAGCGAAGTCGTGCCCGACCTCAAGGCCGTGGCGGGCGGCACCGGGTTCTGGACGCAGCTCGAGAACGGGCGCTTCGTGCCGGAGATCCTCGAGGCCGTCAAGGGCATGAAGATCGGCGAGACGAAGGACGACGTCAAGGTCAAGTTCCCGAAGGACAACGCGCCGGAGGCGCTCAAGGGCAAGAAGTGCACCTACACGGTCACGCTCAAGGCCCTGCGCACGCGCGTGCTGCCGGACGACGCCGCGTTCGCCGCGTCCGCCAAGGTCGCGTCGCTTGACGAGCTGCGCGCGCAGATCCGCGGGCGCCTGGAGAAGAGCGCCGTCGACGCCGACCTCGAGAACCGCAAGAACCAGGCGATCGACCTGCTGCTCAAGAAGGCGGACTTCGACGTGCCGCCGTCGCTCGTGCGCAGCCAGACGCAGCGGAACCTGAAGGAATTCGCGCAGCGCGCCCAGCAGATGGGCATGCCCGCCGACTACATCGAGCAGAACCGCAAGAAGATCATGGACGACGCCGAGTCGAACGCGGTTCGCCAGGTGCGCCTCTCCTACGTCCTGCTCGGCATCGCCGCCGCGGAGAAGCTGGAGGCGACGGACGACGACGTCAACGCGAGCCTCAAGAAGATGGCCGACGGCTCGAACGGCCAGGTCACGGCCAACGACCTGCTCATGCAGCTTGTGGCGAACAACCAGGTGGACCTCTACAAGGAACAGCTCAAGGCCGAGAAGGCGCTTGACCTCGTTCTCGCCGAGGCGAAGTAAGCCATGGGCGCGCGCAACTACCTCGTGCCGATGGTCGTCGAGCAGACGAGCCGCGGCGAACGCTCGTACGACATCTACAGCCGCCTCATGCAGGACCGCATCGTCCTGCTCGGCGGCGAGGTGAACGACGATTCCGCGAACCTCATCGTGGCGCAGCTGCTGTTCCTGCAGGCGCAGGACGCGAAGCGCCCGGTGAACATGTACATCAACTCGCCGGGCGGCAGCGTGACGGCGGGGCTTGCGATCTACGACACGATGCAGTTCATCTCGTGCCCCGTGCACACGTACTGCATCGGCCAGGCCGCGTCGATGGGCGCGGTGCTGCTCACCGCGGGCGCGGCGGGCCACCGCTTCGCCCTGCCGAACGCGCGCATCATGATCCACCAGCCGTGGGGCGGCGCCGAGGGCAAGGCCAGCGACATCGAGATCACGTGCCAGGAGATCCTGCGCCTTAAGCAGAAGCTCAACGAAATCCTCGCCACCCATTCCGGGCAGCCGCTCGAGAACGTGGTGCGCGACACCGACCGCGACCACTTCATGAGCGCCGACGAGGCGCGCGCGTGGGGCCTGATCGACCAGGTGCTCGTTCCCAAGAAGGCCTGACCGTCATGCCCAAGAGAACCTCGAAGCCTCCGCACACCGGTCTGCACTGCTCCTTCTGCGGGCGCGGCGAAGAAGACGGCGTGTTCGTGATTCCGTCCGAAGACGCCTGCATCTGCGAGGACTGCGCCGCGCTGGCGCTCTCGCTTTCGGACCGCATGCACCTCGAGCACGGCGACGTGCCCGACTTCGCGGCGCTGATGCCGGAGCCGAAGCGCAAGCAGCAGCAGAAGAAGGCCGAGGCCGCCCCCGTGGCGCCGCTCGGTCCCGTGCCGTCGCCGCGCGAGATCAAGGAATTCCTCGACAAGTACGTGATCGGCCACGACGCCACGAAGAAGATTCTCTCCGTGGCCGTGCACAATCACTACCGCCGTCTCGAATCGTCCGCCGCGAAGAAGTCCGGCGCGTCGGAGTTCGCCGACGTGGAGATCGAGAAGTCGAACATCCTGCTCATCGGCCCGACGGGCTGCGGCAAGACGCTCTTCGCGCGCACGCTCGCCAAGTTCCTCAAGGTGCCGTTCGCCATTGGCGACGCGACCACCCTCACCGAGGCCGGCTACGTGGGCGAGGACGTGGAGAACGTGGTGCGCTACCTGTGGCAGAACGCGGACGGCAACGTGGAGCTCGCCAAGCGCGGCATCATCTACATCGACGAGATCGACAAGATCGCCTCGAAGACGGACAACGTCTCCATCACGCGCGACGTCTCCGGCGAAGGCGTGCAGCAGGCGCTGCTGAAGATCCTCGAAGGCACCACGTGCCGCTTCCCGCCGAAGGGCGGGCGCAAGCACCCCGACCAGGAGTACATCGAGATCGACACCTCGAACATCCTCTTCATCGTGGGCGGCGCGTTTGTGGGGCTCGACAAGATCATCGCCGCGCGCAAGGGCAAGTCCGTGGTCGGCTTCCTGCCGGCCGAGGACGCCGCAAAGGGCGCGGCCGCCGCCAGCGCGACGCCCGTCGATTCGGCGCAGCCGCTCGACGTGCAGCCCGAGGATCTCGTCAAGTTCGGCCTCATCCCCGAGTTCACGGGCCGCCTGCCCGTGATCACCGCGATGGGCGAGCTCTCCGAGGACGACCTCGTGCGCGTGCTCACCGAGCCCAGGAACTGCCTCGTCAAGCAGTACCGCAAGCTGCTCGCGATGGACAACGTGGATCTCACGTTCGAGCCGGACGCCCTGCGCGCCCTCGCCCGCAACGCGCTCGCCCGCAAGACGGGCGCCCGCGGCCTGCGCGCCGCCATGGAGCGCATCATGACCGACATCATGTACGAGGCGCCGGACGGCAAGAAGACGTCCGTCGTCGTCACCGCCAAGATGGTGGAGGACGGTCTCAAATGACGGTCACCCTCCTGCGCGCGAAGCTGCATCGCATCCGGGTCACGGAGGCGTGCCTCGACTACGTGGGCTCGCTCACCGTGGACCGCGACCTGATGGAGGCCGCCGGGCTCTACGTGCACGAGAAGATCCTCTGCGCGGACGTGGAGAACGGCAACCGCTTCGAGACCTACGTGATCCCGGGGCCGCGCGGCTCGGGCGTCTGCTGCCTCAACGGCGCGGCCGCCCACCAGGGCAAGGTCGGCGATCGCCTGATCGTCATGGCCTTTGGAAACTTCACTCCCGAGGAGGCGGCGCGCCACGAACCGCGCGTCGTCTTCCTCAACGCCAACAACACACCAACGACACCTCCAGCAGAAAAGGAGACACACCATGCAGACGCCTGAAGAATTCCTCGAATCGAATGGACTGACCACCGCCACGCTCGACCGCGCGGCGCTCATTGCCGCCTTCCAGAAGGAAATGGAAGCGGGTCTTGCCGGCGAACCGTCGTCGCTCAAGATGATCCCCACGTACACCTCCCCCACGGGCGAAGTCAAGAAGGATACGCCCGTGACGGTGCTCGACGCCGGCGGCACGAACCTGCGCGGCGCCACCGTGACCGTGACGTCGAGCGGCGAGATGCTCATCGAGCACAAGGAAAAGGGCGAGATGCCGGGCGCGAAGAGCCCCGTCACGCAGGATGAGTTCTACGCCGTGCTCGCGGGCCACGTCAACCGCTGCCGTCCCTTCGCGAAGGATCCGGCGGTGGGCTTCTGCTTCTCGTATCCGGCCGAGTCGTCGCCGGAGGGCGATGCGAAGCTGCTCGTGTGGACGAAGCAGATCCAGGCTCCCGAGATCGTCGGCCAGTGGGTGGGCGCGGAGCTCGCCAAGCGGCTGGATCCGAAGCCGTCGCGCATGTGCCTCGTGAACGACACGGTGGCGACGCTGCTCGCGGGCAAGGCCGCCGAGAAGCCGGGCCAGCGCTTCAGCGCGTACATCGGCTTCATCCTCGGCACGGGCACGAACGTGGCCTACATTGAGCGCAACAGCGCGATCGGCAAGCTCAAGAACGCGCCGGAAGGCTCGATGGCGATCAACACCGAGTCCGGCGGCTTCAACAAGATCGCGCAGAGCGCGTTCGACGAGGCGATGGACCGCAAGACGTCCGACTGCGGCATGCAGCGCTTCGAGAAGATGATCTCCGGCGCCTATCTTGGCCGCATCGGCCTCGAAGTGCTCAAGGGCGCCGCCAAGGCCGGTTTCTTCAGCGACGCCGCCAAGGCCGCCGTGCAGGGGCTCGGCGCGCTTGAGAGCTACGACCTCGACAACTTCTGCGCGAAGTACGACAACGGCAAGCCGAATCCGCTCGACAAGGTGTTCACGGACGAAGCCGACCGCGCGATGGCCCGCCGCCTCGCCACGCCCGTCTTCGAGCGCGCCGCGATCCTCACGGCCATCCACCTCGCCGCCTTCATCGTGAAGACCGGCGGCGGCACGGATCCCGAGGCGCCCGTGTGCGTGTGCATCGACGGCTCCACGTACTACAAGACGCGCGTCGTCTCCTTCCCCGAAATCGTCAAGAAGGAACTCGACGCGATGCTCGCCAAGCGCAACATCTCCTACGCGCTCACCGTGTGCCCCGACGACGCCCCGATGATCGGAACGGCCGTCGCCGCACTGCTGAAGTAGTGCTGAGCGCTTGGTGCTTGGTGCTTGGTGCTGAGTGCGTGGTGCTTGGTGCTGAGTGCGGAGTGCGTGATACGAGGACGAGATGGACGAAGCGACAGAGCAGGAACTGAGCCGCACGGTTGAGCTGTTCGTGCAGAAGGCGAAGGGCTTCCGCGTGGAGTTCGAGCGCTTTCTGAAACGCTTCCTGGATGGGACGACTCCGCGGAGTCCCCATTTGGAAGAGGCTCTGAAGTGGGCGCTGCAAGGAGGCGGCAAGCGGCTGCGGCCGCTTGTCTGCCTCGGCGCCGCCGAGGCCGTGGGCGGTTCGGTCCAGGAGGCGCTTCCCGCCGCGTGCGCGATCGAATTGCTGCACACCTACACGCTCGTCCATGACGATCTGCCGGCGATGGACAACGACACGATGCGCCGCGGCAAGGCGAGCGTGTGGTCGAAGTTCGGCGAGGCCAACGCGATTCTCGCGGGCGACGCCCTGCAGGCGCTCGCCTTTCAGGCGGCCGCGCTGTCGTCCGTGAATCCCGACCGGATCTCGAGCGCGCTCGCCGCCGGCGCCTATGGCGTTGTCGCCGGTCAGGTCGCCGACCTCGAGTATCAGGCGCTCGCCGCCGATGCGCCGCAGCGGAAGGCGCGCGAAACGCTTGACTTCATCTACGAGCACAAGACGGGTGATCTGTTCCAGACGGCGGCGACCATGGGGGCGTTGGCCGGGAAGGGCGATCGGGAGTCGGTGGACTGGCTGGGCGACTACGGGATGCATCTCGGCTTCGCGTTCCAGTACGAGGACGATCGGATTGACGGCGATTCCCCCGTCGCGCCGAAGGAGCTCGAAGCGTTGATCGACGAGCACACGCGCGCGGCGCTGGAAGCGCTGCAGAAACTTCCCGGCGATACGTCCTTTCTCCAGACGCTGGCGCGGACGCTCGTCTCGCGCACGATGTAGCGGGAAGAGGAGTGTCACATCATGAAGAAACAGTGGACGGTGGCGACCTTCCAGGCCGCGAAGGGCGTTCGGAAACTCGGCTGCTGCACGGCGTATGACGCCTGCTTCGCGCATCTTGCGGACGCGGCGGGCGTGCCGTGTCTGCTCGTGGGCGATTCGATGGGCATGACGATGCTCGGCTACGACACCACGCTGCCCGTGAAGATGGAGGAGACGCTCAGCGCGACGGCCGCCGTGGCGCGCGTCGTGCGCAACGCCCTCGTGGTGGCGGACATGCCCTTTGGCAGCTACCAGTGCGGCGACGACCGCGCGATGGAGAACGCCGTGGCCTGCCTCAAGGCGGGCGCGGACGCGGTGAAGCTCGAGGGCGGCGCGCGCGTGTGCGGGCTCATCCGCCGCATGACCGAGGCCGGCATCCCCGTGCTCGCCCACGTGGGCATGACGCCGCAGAGCGTGAACGCCTACGGCGGCTTCAAGATGCAGGGCAAGACGCGCGAGGCCGCCGGCAAGGTGCTGGAAGACGCCCAGGCCGTGGAAGTCGCCGGCGCCTTCGCCGTCACGCTCGAATGCGTGCCCGACGACGTGGCCGCCGCCGTCACCGCCGCCGTGCGCATCCCCACGATCGGCATCGGCGCCGGGCCCGTGTGCGACGCCCAGTGGCTGGTGATGCACGACCTGCTTGGCCTCAACGACGGCCACGTGCCGTCCTTCGTGAAACAGTACGCCCATCTTGCCGAAACGGCCAGGACCGCCTTCGCGCAGTACGTGGCCGA
>CAVEDG010000093.1:0-6713 GCA_963614205.1 bacterium
ATGGAAAGAGTCAGAAAAAGGCTTTCTTTCATGTGGCAGACAGTATACCAAAAATTGACCGTGAAGACCCCGCCCGACGAAACGTCACCCCTTGAAGATCACGAACTTGCGCACGAAGAAGTTGACGAAGAACGACACGATGATCTCGACCACCACGGCGAGCGAGGTCATCATGCCGCAGGCGTCGATCAGCGCCTTCATCACGCCCAGGGCGATCACGGTCGCGAGCGTCGAGGCGCCGAAGAAGAGTCCCAGCTCCACGTACCAGCGAAACTTGCCGGGCGTGAACATGAACCTCCTGTTCATCAGCCAGCAGAAGATGTTCGCCAGCACGAAGCCGCCCGCCGCAAGCGTGCCGCGTGCGGTCGCGATGGGCGCGAACCAGGGAGAGGTCTACCAAAAGGCGAGAGGAGAAGCGGTGGCGACGAGGTCGGCGAAGAGCGTGAGCGTGTGCGCGGCGAGGATGGACGCAGACCCCGAAGTGAAGGAGCGCGTCCGCGAGATCCAGACCGACCTCCTCCATTCGAGCGACGCCTACCTCACGAAGGAGAAACTGACCGAACTCCTCGCGGACGCGATCCGCATGATTTGTGCGGACCAATCGCGCGACCACGGCGTGGACGGGATCTCCGGAAATTCACTAATGCGCTTCGAGCCAGTTGGCGCCGGTGCCGATGGAGACTTCGAGCGGCACGCCGAGCGCCATCGCGCCTTCCATCTCGCGTTTCACGAGCGCCGAGACGCGCTCCACCTCGTCCTTCGGCACGTCGAAGAGCAGTTCGTCGTGGATCTGCAGGATCATCTTCGCGCGGAGGCGCTCGGCCTTGAGCGCGCGGTCCACGCGCACCATGGCGAGCTTGATGAGGTCGGCGGCGGTGCCCTGGATGGGCGTGTTGATGGCGTCGCGCTCGGCGGCCTGGCGCGCGGTGGCGTTGCGCGAGGCGATGTCGCGCAGCGTGCGGCGGCGGCCGAGCGCCGTGACGGCGTAGCCGGTCTCACGGGCGCGGGCGATCGCCGTCTCCATGAACGCGCGGATCTTCGGGTAGTTCCTGAAGTAGGCGTCGATGAGTCCCGCCGCGTCCTTGCGCGAGATGTGCAGCCGCTGCGAAAGCCCGAACGCGGAGATGCCGTAGATGATGCCGAAGTTGACCATCTTGCACGTGCGGCGCATGTCGTCCGTGACGAGCGCGGGCATCACGTCGTAGACGCGCGCGGCCGTCTCGCGGTGGATGTCGGCCCCGTGCGCGAAAGCGTCGAGCATCGAGGCGTCGCCGCTCATCGCGGCCATGATGCGCAGCTCGATCTGCGAATAGTCGGCGGAAAGGAGCACGTGGTCGGCGTCGCGCGCGACGATCGCCGCGCGGATGAGCTTGCCGCGCTCCGTGCGCACGGGGATGTTCTGCAGGTTGGGTTCCGAGGAGGAGAGCCGCCCCGTCTCGGTGAACGCCTGCGAGAACGTGGTGTGCACGCGCCCGTCGGCCGGGTCGATGCAGAGCGGCAGCTTGTCCACGTAGGTGGACTTCAGCTTCGAGCACGCGCGGTAGTCGAGGATCTTGCGCACCACGGGGTGGTCGTCGAGGATGGACTGCAGCGCCTTCTCGTCGGTGGAGAAGAGGCCGTTCTGCAGCTTCTTCGCGTTGGCGGGCTTGAGGCCGAGCTTCACGTAGAGGAAGTCCGCCAGCTGCTTGGGCGAATCGAGATTGAGGCCAGGGGCGCCATAGGCGGCGATCTCGGCGGTGAGGGTGGAGATCTCGCGGTCGAGGGCGCGGCCGTAGGCGCCGAGGGCGGGAACGTCGATCTTCACGCCCGCGCGCTCCATCTCCACGAGCACGGGCACGAGCGGCTCCTCGCTCTGTTCGAGCGCGGCGAGGGCGCCGGCCTCGGCGGCGCGCGGCCGCAGCACGGCGTCGAGCCGCAGCGTGACGTCGGCGTCTTCGGCGGCGTAGTCGCGGATCTGCTCCGGGGCGAGGTCGGCCATGTTCTTCTGCGCGCGGCCGCGTTCCTTCTCGCCGATCAGGCGCGTGATGGGAATGGGGTCGTAGTGGAGGAACTCGCGCGCGAGGGCGTCCATGTTGTGGCGCGCGGCGGCGTCGGTGACGTAGTGGGCGAGCATCGTGTCGTGCGGAAGCGAGCCGAAGACGATGCCGTAGCGCTCGAGCACGGCGCGGTCGTACTTGCCGTTCTGCGCAATGAGCGTCTTGGTCGGGTCGGCGAAGGCGCGCGCGAAGAGCTGCACGAAGCGCTCGGCGCGGGCGCGGGCGGCGGGCGAGGTGGCGGCGGCATGGGCGAAGAGGTCGTCGCCCGCCTGCGCGACGGCGGCGGCGTGCGGCGGCACGGCCACGTACCACGCGCGGCCGGGCTCGGTCGCGAAGCTCAGGCCCACGAGATCGACCGTGCGCGCGTTCGTGCCCGTCGTCTCGGTGTCGAAGGCGAACTTCGGCGCGGCCTCGAGGATCTGCGCCAGCGCGCGCGCCTCGTCCTCGGTCTGCACAAGCCGGTAGTCGTGCGGCACGTCGGCGAGCGTCTGCAGCGCCGTCTCGGCGGAATCGGGCGCCTGCGGCGCGGCGACGGCGGCCGGCGCCGTTGTGCCGAGCAACCGCCTGGCGAGACGCGAGAGCTCGTACTTCGCGCACACGGCCGACACCTTCTCCGCGTCGAGCGGCCCGCGCGCAAAGGCGGCCCAGTCGATCTCGAGCGGCACGTCGCGCCGGATCGTGGCGAGGAACTTGGACATCTTCGCATCCTCGGCGCTCGCCGCGATCTTCTCGCCGAGCTTGCCCTTGATCTCGCCCGCGTGGGCGAGGATCTCCTCCACGGTGCCGTACTGGGTCAGCAGCGCGGCGGCCGTCTTCTCGCCCACGCCGCGCACGCCGGGGATGTTGTCCGAGGCGTCGCCCGCGAGCGCGAGCCAGTCGATCATCTGCGCGGGCGAGGCGAGGCCCCAGTGCTCCCTCACGCGCGCCTCGTCGTAGACTTCCGGCGCGTCCTTGCCGTGGCCGGGACGGAAGAGGTGGATGTGCGGCCCCACGAGCTGCGCGGCGTCCTTGTCGGGCGTGGCGCAGTAGACCTCGAAGCCGTCCGCGGCGGCGCGCGCGGCGAGCGTGCCCATCACGTCGTCCGCCTCGAAGCCGTCCTTGCGGATGACGGGGAGGCCGAGCGCCTCGGCGAGCTCGAAGGCGTAGGGGATGTTCGCGGCGAGGTCTTCGGGCATCTTCTCGCGCTGCGCCTTGTAGGCGGGATACGCCTCGTGGCGGAAGGTCGGCCCGCCCGGATCCATCGCGAGCACGGCGTGCGTGGGCCGGTATTCGCCGAGGATCGACGTCACGCCGTTGGCGAAGCCGATGAGCGCGGAGACGTTGAGCCCCGTGGTCGTCATGCGCGGACTCCGCAGGAACACGAAGTGCCCGCGGTAGAGAAACGGCATGAGGTCGATGATGAACAGCGTCTTCGCGCCGTCGCCCGTCCGGGCGGAATCTGTGTCATTCACTGTGTTCATGGTGTTCTCGATTTCCTTGCCGTTTCCCGTGGCCCGACACGTCATTTAGAGCCCAATCGGCCGCCGTGCGCAAACAATGAAAAAGGCGCACCCGCGAACGGGCGCGCCCTTTGCTTTGCCGTGAAGGCGAGAGTTACTTGATCTCGACCTCGGCGCCGGCCTTCTTGAGCTGCTCGGCGATCTTCTCGGCGTCTTCCTTCGAAGCGCCTTCCTTGACCGTCTTGGGCGCGCCCTCGACCATGTCCTTGGCGTCCTTCAGACCCAGGCCCGTGATCGCGCGGACTTCCTTGATGACGGCGATCTTGTTCGCACCGGCGGCCTTGAGGACCACGTCGAACTCGGTCTTCTCCTCGGCGGGAGCCGCGGCGGCAGGACCGGCGACCGCGACGGCAGCGGCGGCGGAAACGCCCCACGCCTCTTCGAGCGCCTTCACGAGTTCGTTGATTTCGAGGACCGTCTTGCCCGACAGTTCCTTGATGAGTTCTTCGTTCGTCATTTTGTCTTCTTCTTTCTTGTTTCAACCGCTGGCGTGTTTCATCCAGAGGGTTTCGCTGTTTTACGAAAGTTGGTGTGAGTGATGTGCGGGTTATTCGCCCTTCTTCGCCTTCTCGGAAAGGACACGCGCCAGGCGCGTGGCCGGTTCCTTGAGGAGCATGAGGAACGTGGCGCGGAGCTCGTTCTTGCCGGGCACCTTCGAGAGGGCCTCGACCATCTTCGCATCCACGATGGCGCCGTCGTAGTCGGCGCCCTTCACGGACGCGCGGCCGTCGGAACCGTCCACGAACTTCATGATCGCCTTGGCGACGGCGGTGGGTTCGCCCTTGCCCGTGACGATCGCGGTGGTGCCGGAGAGCATCGCCTTGACGGCGTCGGACCAGCCCTTTTCGGCGGCGACCTTGGCGAGGAACGAATTCTTCACCACGAGGAGACGCGAATCGCAGGCGCGCAGATCGGCGCGCAGCGCACCCATCTTCCCGAGATCGACGCCACCGTAGTTGATGATGAAGCAGTAGTCCGACTCCTTGACGCGGGTCGTCACTTCGTTGAGGATTGCAACCTTTTCAATTCTCATGGCTCAAACTCCTTATTCGGCAGCCGATGCGAGGGTGCAGGGCACGCCGATGCCCATGGTGGACGAGAGCGTGAGAGTGCGGATGAACGCGCCCTTCACGGTTGCGGGGCGGGCGGCCTGAATGGCCTCCACGACGGCGTTCACGTTGGCGAGGAGCTTCTCCGCGTCGAACGAGACCTTGCCGGCGATGACGCAGCAGTTGCCCGTCTTGTCCATGCGGAAATCGACCTTGCCGGCCTTGGCGTCCTTGACGGCGGTGGCGGGATCGTCCGTGACCGTGCCCGTCTTGGGGTTCGGCATGAGGCCGCGCGGGCCGAGGATGCGGGCGCACTTGCGCACGCTCTTCATGGCTTCGGTGGTGGCGATGGCCACGTCGAAGTCCGTCCAGCCGCCCATGACCTTCTCGATCATGTCGTCGAGGCCGACGAAATCGGCGCCCGCGGCGCGGGCTTCCTCGGCGTGGTCGCCGCCCGCGAAGACGACGACCTTGACCTTCTTGCCGGAACCGGCGGGGAGCTTCACCGTGCCGCGCACCGGGGTGTCGGTCTTGGTGATGTCCGCGCCGAGACGCATGCAGACGTCGAGCGTTTCGTCAAACTTCTTCGAACCCGGGTGGGCCTTGATGAACGTGATGGCTTCCGCGATGGAGACCGCCTTCTTCGGCGCCGCCTTCAGCGTGTTGAGATATCTCTTGCTGTGCTTGGACATGTCTCGCCTTCCTTTCAGTCCACCACTTCGATGCCCATGTTGCGGGCGGTGCCGGCAATCATGCGCATGGCCGCTTCCACGTCGGTCGTGTTGAGGTCGGCCTTCTTCGCCTCGACGATCTGGCGGAGGTCTTCCTTGGTCACCTTGCCGACCTTGTTCTTGTTCGGCACGCCCGAGCCCTTGGCGATGCCCGCGGCCTTCTTGAGGAGCACGCTCGCCGGCGGCGACTTGAACTGCAGCGAGAAGCTGCGATCCTGATAGACCGTGATGATCACGGGGATCACGAGACCGGCCTGCTTCTGCGTCTTGGCGTTGAACTCCTTGCAGAACTGCATGATGTTCACGCCGGCAGAACCGAGCGCCGGGCCCACGGGCGGCGCGGGATTCGCGGCGCCGGCGGGAATCTGGAGTTTGACAACTCCCTTGACTTTCTTGGCCATTGCTTACCTTCTACTTTCCGCGAACCTCCCGGCGTCCCAACCGGTGCAGACGGCCCGCAAGACTGACGCCTACTCCTGCGGCTGATTCTGCATGTCCTCGAGGGACACCTTCTCAACCTGCCAGTAATCGACGTCGACGGGGACCTTGCGGCTGAAGACGCTGACTTCAACCTTGAGCTTGCCCCTGTCGGGATCCACTACGGAGACCTGGCCCGTCAAGCCCATGAACGCGCCCTCCTTGATCTTCACCGTCTCATCGACGTTGAAAGTGACTGTCGGCCGCGGCTTCTCGGAAGCCTGCATCGGCTTCGTCGAGAAGATCGCGTCCACTTCCGGCTGGGTGAGCGGCTTGGGCCGCTTCATCAGCCACGACCCGATCAGACCCGGCGTCTCGCGCAGAAACTGCCACGTGCGGTCAATGATCGGCGCCTTGCCCGTCTCCCTGTCGAGACCCGTGCCATAGAGCGCCATCTCGACGAAGACGAACCCCGGAAAGACCTTGCGCGTGACCATGCGCTTCTTTCCGTCCTTCACCACGGCGACCTTCTCCTCGGGGACCTTGCACGCCCCGATGTAGTCGCCCATCTCCTCCTGCGGGATGCGCGCCAGAATCGACTGCTGGACCTTCTTCTCCTGCCCCACCAGCGTCTGCAGAATGAACCACTGCTTCTCCATGGCCGTCAAACCTCGTCAGGAACCTAATCAGACGCCCGTGTGCACGAGCGCAATGAACTTCTGGATCACCTTGTCGCACACCAGCGTGGTGACCGCGAGAATGACGATGAAGGCCAACACCACGAGCGTGGAATCATACAGCTCGTGCTTGCCCGGCCAGGACACGCGGTGCGCCTCGCCCTTGACTTCCGCAAAATAACCAATCACGCGATTGAAGAAGTTCTTCATCTCATCCTCGGAAAATAAGTGGCAGGGTAGGAGGGAATCGAACCCCCATAGGCGGTTTTGGAGACCGCTGCACTGCCATTGTGCTACTACCCTA
>CAVEDG010000094.1:0-6651 GCA_963614205.1 bacterium
CATGCTCGACGACAAGCACGCCCACGCCGCCAAGAAGGCCCTGCGCCGCCCCGTCTCCGGAGACTAGACGCGATTTCGCTGTCGGCCATGGGGTTTGCCTTTACCGCCCAAATCAGAATTGGTATACTAACCTCGTACACGGGAAAGTCCCCGTGGGAAAGGACTCTGTTCATGAAGACGACGAAAATGGTGACAATGGGCGTGGCCGCCGCGATGGCGTTCGCGCTGGGCGCCGAGACGGTGACGTCGGCCGGGCGGCTCGACCTGGGCGGCGAATGGCATCTGCGCGAGGCGGAAAACGCCGTGCAGTTCACGATTCCGATCACGATTCCGGGCGATGTGCACTCCGCGCTGTTCGCCGCCGGGAAGATCCCCGATCCGTTCTGGGGACGCAACGAACTGCTCACGCAGGACGTCGGCCGCAAGGACTGGCGCATCGAGCGCTCCTTCTCCGTGCCCGCGACTCTGCTCGCCGCGAAGAGCGTGATCCTGCGCCTTGAAGACGTGGACACCTTCTGCACGATCGAGATCAACGGCGAGGAGGTCGGCCGCACCGACAACCGCTTCCGCCGCTGGGAGTTCGACGTGAAGCGCGTGCTGCGCCCCGGCGACAACCGCATTGTGGGCATCTTCCGCAGCGCCGAGAACGAGTCGAACGCGCTCGCCAAGACGTACGACCACAAGTTCCAGATCTCCAACGTGCCGTGGGCGAAGGCGATCGAG
This sequence comes from bacterium, assembly GCA_963614205.1. Classification (GTDB taxonomy): domain Bacteria; phylum Verrucomicrobiota; class Kiritimatiellia; order RFP12; family UBA1067; genus RUG572. The sequence continues at coordinate 724 of CAVEDG010000094.1, forward strand.
CTCATCCGCAAGCCGCAGTGCCACGGCGGCTGGGACTGGGGTCTCGCGCAGATGGTGACGGGCTTCTGCGGCCCCGTCACGCTCATCGCGGCGAACGACGCGCGGCTCGACTACGTCTACTGCGACCAGGAGTTCACGGCCGACCGTTCGCGCTGCACCGTGACGGTGCACGCCGAGGTCACGGCGCCGGCCGCGGCCGCACGGGTGCCGTTCTCCGCGCGCATCGGCGGCTTCGAGCAGACGAAAGACGTGGCGCTCGCGGCGGGCGCGAACCACCTCACCCTCAAGGTCGAGATTCCCGAACCGCTGCTCTGGTGGCCCAACGGCGCGGGCGAGCCGAACCTCTATCCGCTCGAAGTCAAGGTCGGCGGCGAGACGCTCTCGCGCCGCATCGGCCTGCGCACGATCGAGGTGCTCAACACGCCGGACAAGGACGAGACCGGCAAGGACGGCGCGCGCATGGCGTTCCGCGTCAACGGCGTGGAGATCTTCTGCAAGGGCGCGAACTGGATTCCGTGCGACGCCTTCGAAAGCCGCCAGACGCCCGCGCGCTACCGCGATCTGCTCACCTCGGCGAAGACCGCGAACATGAACATGCTGCGTCTCTGGGGCGGCGGCCAGTTCGAGCACGACGCATTCTACGAGACGTGCGACGAGCTCGGCCTCATGGTGTGGCACGACATGATGTTCTCCTGCGCGATCTACCCCGGCGACGCGAAGTTCCTCGGCAACGTGGAGCGGGAGCTCGCGCACCAGCTGCGCCGTCTGCGCGACCACGCCTCCATCGCGCTCTGGTGCGGCGACAACGAATGCGTGGGCGCGCTCAACTGGTTCGAGCCGAGCCGCAAGGATCGCGCCTACTACCTCAAGGCCCTGCAGGCGCGCACGAAGGTGGAGGCGGACGCCGTGGCGAAGTACGACCCCGCGCGCACGTTCTGGCCGTCCTCGCCGTGTGGCGGCCCGGGCGACTATTCCGACGCCTGGCACAACGACAACAAGGGCGACATGCACAACTGGACCGTGTGGCACGAGAACAAGGGCTTCGACAACTACTACAAGTACCGTCCTCGCTTCTGCAGCGAGTTCGGCTACCAGAGCTTTTCGTCGCCCGAGGTCGCGCTCACGTTCTGCGGCCGCGACCAGCTCAATCCCACGGCGCCGGACTTCGAGTACCATCAGAAGAACGGCGGCGGCAACCGGCGCATGATCGAGACGATGGCGCGTTATTTCCGCTTCCCCGAGGGCGCGGAGAACATACTCTGGGTGTCGCAGATCCAGCAGGCGCTGGCGATCAAGACGGCGGTCGAGGGCTGGCGCTGCCTGCGGCCGCGCTGCATGGGCACGCTCTTCTGGCAGCTGAACGACAACTGGCCCGTGGCGAGCTGGAGCTCGATCGAGTACGGCGGCAAGTGGAAGCATCTGCAGTATCACGCGAAGCGCTTCTTCGAGAATCTCGCGATCGTCGCGAAGCCCGCGCCCGGCGACGCGAACACGGTCGAGATCTGGGCGCTCAACGACGAAGGCGAGACGGTGGAGGCGAAGGCGACCGTGCAGCTGCGCGACTTCGAGGGCCGCATCCTCGAGACGCTCGCGCTGCCCGCCACGCTGCCGCCGCGTTCCGCCACGCGCCTCGCCGCCTATGCGCGCGACCGCTTCGGCAACGAGGCCGAACGCGTCGGCCGTTTCCTCGCACTCTCGCTCGACGCGACCGTGCGGGGCAGACTGCGCGACTTTGCGAACGAATGGTTCTTCAACGTCTACAAGGCGTGTCCGCTCGCGAATGCGGACGTGCGCCTGAAGGCGTTCAACGACGGCGGCGCGTGGAAGGTCGCGCTCACGACCGACCGCCCCGCGTTCTTCACGTGGGTCAACGCCACGGGCATTCCCGGCGAGTTCAGCGACAACAGCTTCACGCTCTATCCGGACCGCCCCGTTACGCTGACCTTCACGCCGAAGAACCCCGAGACGCGCTTCAGCGACTTCAAGAACGCGCTGTCGGTCTTCCATCTGCGGAAAACGTATCGGTGAGGACATGAGTGAACTGAGGACGAGGGCGGCGAGTCTGAAGGACGCGGAACGCCTCCATGCGCTGATCCATCTGCTCAAGGCGGAGCTGGTGCCGCGCCCGATGGGGAACATCGTCGAGAACATCGACCGCTTCCAGGTGGTCGAATGCGACGGCGAGATGGTGGGCTGCGCGGCGTACCAGATCTGGCCGGAGATCGGCGATCCGCTCAAGGCGACGGTCGAGATCCAGAGCGTGGCCGTGCGCGCGCCGTATCGCCGGCGCGGCGTGGGCAGCCTGCTCGTGAAGGCCGTGATCGAGCGCGTGCGCGCGTTCAACCCGGCCGAGCTGATCGTGCTCACGCTCACGCCCGAGTTCTTCACGCGCCTCGGCTTCCACGAAATTCCCAAGACGCACATCATGCACAAGCTCTACGCGGGCTGCATCAATTGCACGAAGCACGCCGATCCCTTCACCTGCCCCGAAAAGGCCATGGCGTTCGAGCTTGTGTGAGTGCGTGGTGCTGAGTGCTTGGTGCTGAGTGCTTGGTGCTTGGTGCTGAGTGCTTGGTGCTTGGTGCTGAGTGCTTGGTGCTTGGTGCGGAGAAATAAAATGACATTCGCTCTTCTTTCACCTTTTCTAACTCAACACTCAGCACTATGTACCAAGCACTCAGCACTAAGCACCAAGCACTAAGCACTCAGCACTCAGCATAATGATGTCCCTCTTCGTTAAAAAACTAGTCAAATGGTATCTCTCGTCACGGCGGCCGATGCCGTGGCGGCTGGCGCCGGCGCCGTATGCGTGCTGGCTAAGCGAGATCATGATGCAGCAGACCACGTACGGCGCGGCGCTGCCGTACTACACGCGCTTCCTCGCGCGCTTCCCCACAGTGGAGGCGCTGGCGGCGGCGGACGAGGCCGACGTGCTGAAGGCGTGGGAAGGGCTGGGCTACTACGCGCGGGCGCGGAATCTCCACGCGGCGGCGCGGCGGATCTGCGCTTCGGGCCGCGCCGCGTGGCCGACGGACGTGGCGGGCTGGGCGGCCCTGCCGGGCGTGGGGCCCTACACGGCGGCGGCGCTCGCGAGCGTGCTCAACGGCGCGCGCGCGCCCGTGGTGGACGGCAACGTGGCGCGGGTCTTCGCGCGCGTGTGGGCGCTGGAGGACGACTTCCACGCGCAGCCGGCGCGCACCGCGCTCGCCGCGCGCCTGCAGCCGCTCATCGAGACGCGCGGCGTAACGCCCGGCGACTTCAACCAGGCGATGATGGAGCTCGGCGCGCTCGTGTGCACGCCGCGCAACCCCGACTGCGCGGCGTGTCCGCTTGCCGGCGCCTGCGCGGCGCGCGCGGCGGGCGTCCAGGCCGACTATCCGCGCAAGCGTGTGCGCAAGGCTTTGCCCGTGCGCCGCGCCATGGCCGTGATCGTCATGGACGACGCGGGGCGCGTGCTGCTCGTGCAGAACCGCGAGGGCGGGCTGCTCAAGGGGCTTTGGGAACTGCCTACCGTCGAAGAGGCCGGCGCGGTTGCGCAGACCTTCTCGCATTTTCGCCTGGAGCTTACGACGCTGCGCGCGACCTCCCGCGCCGCCGCGTTCGTCGATCCCCGCACCGTGCCGCTTTCCACCACCACGCGCAAGGCGCTGGGAGATGCGGTCAATTGACCGTAATGGGTTACTCAGACCTTGATTCCGGCGGCGGAGTATGGTACACTTCCGTCCATGAAAGCGAAGAACAAGGCTTGCACGGGCGCCGCGCGCTGCGCGATGTTCCTCTTCGCCGTCCTGGCGGCGGCATCTCTCTCGGCGTTCGCCGGGACGGGCGAAACGCAGAAGAAGGACGTCGAGGTCGTCGCCGTCTACTATCCGCACTGGCACAAGTACCCGAAGGGGCTCGAGTGGTTCGGCCCGGACTGGGAGAAGGGCGAATGGTCGTTCGTGAAGTCCGCGAAGCCGCGCTTCCCCGGCCACCACCAGCCGATCCGCCCCGTGCCCGGCTACCTCGACGGCGCGGACCCGCAGGACGTGGCGACGGAGATCGCGCTCGCTTCGAACGCCGGCATCGACGTGTTCCTCTACGACTACTACTTCTACAACGGACAGGTCACGCAGGAGGAGGCGATCGAGAAGGGCTTCCTGCGGGCGCCGAACCGCGACCGCATGAAGTTCGCGCTCATGTGGTGCTACCACGAGCGCTTCAACCAGTTCCGGCCGGCCGTCGACAAGCCGCGCGTGCCGCTCATGTCGCTCGCGCACACGCCCGAGGAGTTCCTCGGCCTGATCGACCTCTCGATCGCGCGCTACTTCAACACGCCCGAATACTGGCGCAAGGACGGCAAGCTCTTCTTCTCGGTCTACAACGCGATGTACCTCTGGGAGAAATGGGGCAAGGACGCGGCGAAGGTGCGCGCGGCGCTTGACGAGGCGCGGCGCCGCGTCCGCGCCGCCGGGCTCGGCGAGATGCACTTCAACGCGCAGAACGTGCGGCCCGACCAGGCGTCCGTCGCCGTCGCGATGGGCTTCGACTCGCTCACCGACTACGGCTTCGGCGCCTGGAATGCGCCCAACTACGGTGCGCGCACCAAGGCGGGCGAATGGTGCTTCGACTACGCCGAGCTGACCGAGCCGCTCCGGAAGCACTGGGCGAAGATGCGGCAGACGGCGCTCCCCTACTTCCCGATCGTGCCGACGGGCTGGGACTCCTCGCCGCGCTGCCGCCTCGACGTGAAGTTCCCGTGGTCAAAGGATGCCAAGTATCCCTACTGCGGCACGATCACGAACAACACGCCCGACCTCTTCGAGGCGAACCTGCGCGCCGCGCGCGACGCCGTGCGCAGCGACCCCCGGAAGCCCGGCGTCGTCTACATCAACGCCTGGAACGAGTACACCGAGGGCTGCTACATGCTGCCGGACAACTCCTACGGCGACGGTTTCCTGCGCGCCATCGCGTCCGTCTTCGGCCGGTCGCCGGCGACGGAGTATGCGTTCGTGGACGCCGCCACGAAGCGGCTCTTCACGGCTCCCGCCGCGACGCGCGAGAGCGTCGCCTACGGGACGCATCCGCGCCAGCGTCTCGACGTGTTCCTGCCGCCGGACGCGAAGGGCGCGACGCCGGCGGTCGTCTACCTGCATGGCGGCGGCTGGACGGGCGGGGCGCGCGTCGACCGCATCGTCGGCCACGCGGCCCGGCCGCTTCTCGACCGCGGCGTCGCCGTCGTCGCCGTCGACTACCGCTACGTGCAGGAGGCGCCGCGCGGCGGCGCGAAGCCGCCCGTGACGGTCTGCCTCGAAGACTGCGAGGCGGCCGTCCGCTTCGTGCAGGCGCACGCGAAGGAGTGGAACATCGACGTGAAGCGCCTCGCGCTCGCCGGCGGCAGCGCGGGCGCGTGCACGGCGCTCTACCTCGGTCTCAAGGACGACAACGCGCTCGGCTTCGTGGCGCTCGGCCCGATCATCGCGCAGACGTCGCTCGACCCGCAGCAGACGCGCGAGTGGATCCCGAACGCGACGTATGGCGGACACGCCTTCGGCTACCGGAACTTCGACGCCTGGCTCGCGCATCGCGCGGACGTCCTGCCGTGGATCGAGAGGCTTTCGCCGGCGGCGCTTGCGGGGAAGATCGACCCCGCGCGCGCGCCGAAGGTCTTCCTGCAGTACAACTCGATTCCCGCGGCGGGCGCGCTCGCGAAGGACCCGACGCACTCCGGCGCGTTCGGCTCGCGTTTCAAGGAAATCTGCGACCGGCGCGGCGTCGCGTGCGAGGTCTTCGTCGACCAGAAGCCGTACTACGCCGAGACGTTCCGCCGCCTCGCCGCCGCGCTTGTCGCGCAGCCCTGACGAAAGACGCCCCGCGGGAAAACCCGCGGGGCGCCTTTGTTTCGCCGTTGTCGACCGAGGGCTTAGACGATGCCCTGGGCGAGCATGG
>CAVEDG010000095.1:0-6597 GCA_963614205.1 bacterium
CAACTATCAACTACCAACTATCAACTACCAACTACCAACTACCAACTATCAACTATCAACTCTAAACGAAAGAAGCCCCAACCAAAGGCCGGGGCTTCCATGAATGCGCCGAAGCGCGAGTTGTTACCAGCGGGTGCTGCCGCGGTCGCCGCGGTCGCCGCGACGGTCACGGCGCGGACCGCCGTAACCACCACCACGACGATCGGTGCGCGGGGGCTTGGGCTGCGACTCATTGGCGCGAATCGGCCGGCCGTCGAGCGGCTGTCCGTTCAGGGCGTCAATCGCCGCCTGGGCCTGGGCGCGGTCGGGCATTTCGACAAAGCCGAAGCCCTTGGAGCGGCCGGTCATGCGATCGGTCACCACGCGCGCGGAGGTAACTTCGCCATACGCCGCGAAAGCGGCCTTGAGTCCGTCGTCAGTCGTCGCGTACGCGAGGTTACCAACGTAGATATCCATCTGTTGAATCCTTACTTGATCTCGTTAACGAATCGCACCCAAGCACACACCCAGGGCGAATTATGATGAATAGTCTACACTCATTTTCCGCGCTCGTCAAGGGGGAACGTCGTAAAACGAAAAAAAACAAAAGGCAGCGGCTCAGAAGCGGGGGAGCTTGGCGCGGGAGTCGGCCATGCCGCCGATGCGGTTGCGCAGCTGCCACACGCGGTCGTGCTCCTCGCGCAGGAAGCGCAGGCGCTTCTCGTCGCGCCGGTGGCAGGCCGCGTCCACGAGGTTCGCCATGTGCACGATCTCCTGCGCCCAGACGTTGGGATAGGCGCCGCCCGCGTACGCCGCCGCCGCATGGCGGCAGCCCTCGGCGATGGAGGAGATCTCGGAGAGGATCGCATCCGTGAGGCCGGGGTGGCGCGAGTAGCCGCGGTCGTTGGCGAGAATGCGGAAGAGCTCGCTCGCGTTGGCGCGCAGGGCGCCGCCGCGCAGGTAGAGCGTGCCGAGGCGCAGCAGCGTGCCGCCGAGCGGCGCGCCCATGATGCCGTTGAGCGCCGACTCGAGGTCGCTCTTCGCGGCGCTCGGGCCCTCGAAGGCGAGCAGCCCGCCGAAGACGAGCCCCGGCAGCGACGCGGCGAGCGGCTGCCAGTGGCCGCCGTCGCCCCAGTCCGTGACGAGGAAGCCCGCGGCGCCGTTGAGGCGGCCGGCCTTCTCGGCGGCGATCATGTTCTCGCGCATGTTCTCCACGCGGCCGGCGAGCGAGTTCCACGCGCTCGTGCCGGGGCACACGTAGAAGTCGAGCCCGGCGGCGCGGAACTTCGCCGTCTCGTCCATGAAGGGGTGGTTGCCCTCATAGCCCCAGTCGAGCGCGATAAGGTCGCGCGGCAGCTCGTCCACGAGCTCGGGATGGCGCAGGATCACGTCGCCCCAGAACATGGGGCGCTTGCCGTGCTTCCGGGCGAGCGCGGCCACCTGCTTGAGGAAGTCGAGGTAGACGCGCCCTTCGCCGCGCGCGGCCACCGCCGCCGCGCTGCGGCCGTTGCCGAGCAGATCGAAGGTCTCGTCGCAGCCGACGTTGAAGAGGCGCGAGCCGAAGTTCGGCAGCAGCTCGCCGTAGAGGCCGTCGAGGAAGTCGATGGACGCGGGATCCGTGGGGCACAGCGTGGTGGGCTCCTTCTTGAAGCCGCCCCACGGCAGCGGCGCGCCGCCGTGCGGCAGTTCCGCGAGAGGGTTGTAGGCGGGGCGCGCGAGCCAGCGCTCGAGATGGCCGAACGAGTTCTGGTTCGGCACGAGGTCGATGCCGTGCAGGGCGCAGTCGGCGTCGAGCTCGCGGATCTCGGCGGGCGTGAGCGGCGAGGCGGCCGCCCACACCTCGCGGTGCGCGGAGTAGGCGAAGGTGTGCTCGGTGTAGAGCTGCAGCTGGTTGTAGTTGAACTTCGCGAGCAGCTCCACGAGCAGGTGCAGGGTGCCCATGGTCGGCACCTTGTCCCGGCTCACGTCGAGCATGTAGCCCCGCACGGCGAACATGGCGCGGCGTTCTCCTAGAAGAGCAGCATCTGCCCGGGCAGATCGCCGATCTTCTTGCGCGGCGCGCGCACGATGCGCGGCGCGTCGGGGTTGAGGTCGTTGGCCTCGAGGTTCTCGAGGATCTGGCTTGCGCGCGAGACGATGGCCGGCGGCAGGCCCGCCATCGCGGCCACGTGGATGCCGAAGCTGCGCTCCGCCACGCCCGGCGCAATGCGCCGCAGGAACACGAGCCGGCCGCCGTCCTGCTTCACGCGCACCGTGTAGTTCTTGATGCCGGGGAAGCGGTCGGCGAGATCCGTGAGCTCGTGGTAGTGCGTGGCGAAGAGCGTCTTCGCCTTGGTGGCGGCGTTCTCGTGCAGATACTCGGCCACGCTCCACGCGATCGAGATGCCGTCGAACGTGGAGGTGCCGCGGCCGATCTCGTCGAGCACGATGAGCGACTGCGGCGTGGCGTTGTTGAGGATGTTCGCGCACTCCTGCATTTCCACGAGGAAGGTGGAGCGGCCGCGCGCGAGGTCGTCGCCCGCGCCGATGCGCGTGAACACGCGGTCGAGCGCGCCGAGGCGCATCCGCGCCGCGGGCACGAAGCTGCCGGCCTGCGCCATCACGGCGAGCGTCGCCACCTGGCGGATGTACGTGGACTTTCCCGCCATGTTCGGCCCGGTGATGAGCATCACCTGATCCGTGGTGCAGTTGAGATGGGTCGAGTTGGGCACAAACGGCTCGGCGTCGGGCAGCTGCTCGATGATCGGATGGCGGCCGTCCACGATTTCGAGCGCATCGGAATCGTCGACGGTCGGCCGCACGTAGCCGAGCGCGAGCGCGCGGTCGGCGAAGGCGAGCAGCGCGTCGAACTCGCCCACGGCGCGCGCCGTGGCCTGCACGGCGGCCGTGCGCGCGGCGACCTGGCGCACCACGTCGCGGAAGAGATCCTGCTCGAGCGCGAACGCGCGATCCTGCGCGCCGAACACCTTCTGCTCGTACTCCTTGAGCTCGGGCGTGGTGAAGCGCTCCGCGTTCGTGAGCGTCTGGCGGCGCTCGTATTCGGGCGGCGCGTTGACGGCCGCGGCCTTGGAGATCTCGATGTAGAAGCCGAAGATGCCGTTCTTGCGCACGCGCAGCGTCTTGATGCCCGTGCGCGCGATCTCCTTCGCCTGGTACTCGGCGATCCAGCGGTGGCCTTCCGTGGCGATATTGCGCAGTTCGTCGAGCTGGGCGTTGTAGCCGGGCGCGATGAGGTTGCCCTCGGTGAGCAGCACGTTGGGATTCTCCGCGATCGCGCGGTCGATGAGATCGACCACGGCGGTTTCGGGCGCAAGGCCGTCGCGCACGCGCACGAGCGTGGCGGGGGCGGCCTTGGCATCCTCGATCAGCCCCGTGAGCAGATCGCGCACGCCGGGGATGGGGCGCAGCGAGGCGGCGAGGGCGCGCAGGTCGCGCGCGTTGGCGCGGCCGGAGTCGACCTTCGCAATGAGGCGTTCCAGGTCGCGCACGTCCGCAAGGCGCGCCTGGCCGGCGGAGAGACGCGTGCGGTCGTGCACGAGCGCCTCCACGGCGTCGAGGCGCGCGTTGATCGCCTCGGGCTTGCGCAGGGGCTGGCGGATCCAGGCGGCCACGAGGCGCGCGCCCATGGGCGTGTGCGCCACGTTGAGCACGCCGAGCAGCGACGCCTCGCGCGCCACGCCGTCGCCCGGCAGCAGCGCGAGATGGCGGATCGTGCCCGCGTCGAGCGCGAGGAAGTCGGCCGATTCGCGCAGGCGGATGCCGCGCACGTGATCGACCGCGTGGCGCAGCGTGGTGTGCACGTAGTGAAGCAGCGCGCCCGCCGCGCGCACGAGGTCGCTGCGGCCTTCGAGGCCGAAGCCGTCGAGCGCCGTGACGTTGAAGTGGCGCAGCAGCTCCTCGCGCGCCGCGTCAAGATCGAAGGTCCAGGCGTCGGCGTAGGAGGCGGTCTGCGCAAGCGCGGCGAGCGGCGAAGGCGGCGCGGCGTCCTCCGCGTCGGGCTTGGGCAGCACGAGTTCGGCGGGCCGGTAGCGCGCGAGCGCGTCGGCGAGCTTCTCGGGCGTGGCGAAGCCCTCCACCGCGAACTCGCCCGTGGAAAGGTCGAGCAGCGCGAGGCCAAGCCCCGCCGCCGCGGCGATGAAGGTGTTGGCGTTCGCGTCCACGAGCCCGTCTTCGGTCACGGTGCCGGGGGTGACGATGCGCGTGACTTCGCGCCGCACCACGTGGCCCTTCTTGACGAGGCGCGGGTCTTCCATCTGGTCGCAGATCGCGGCCGTCTTGCCGGCGCGGATGAGCTTGGCGAGATAGGCGTCGAGCGCGTGGTACGGAATGCCGCAGAGCGGCGCGCCGCCGCGCTGCGTGAGCGTGGCGCCGAGAATGGGCGCGGCGATGATCGCGTCCTCGGAGAACATCTCGTAGAAGTCTCCGAGGCGGAACATCAGAATGGCGCCGGGCGGCAGGGTGTTCTTGATCGCCCGGTACTGCCGCTGCATCGGTGTGAGCTCGTCAGGCATCCGGCCAGAGCTCGTGCGCAAGTTCGCGAAGCTTGTACTTCTGAATCTTCTGCGAGGCCGTCATCGGGAAGATGTCCATGAAGTGGACGTACTTCGGGATCTTGAACCAGGAGATCTTGTCCTTGCAGAACGCCGCGACGTCCTCCTCGGTCAGCGTGACGCCGTCCGACGGGATGATGAACGCGGCGGGCTGCTCGCCGTACTTCTTCGAGGGGCAGCCGACGACGGCGACGTCCTTGACGCCGGGCATCGTGCCGATGAAGTCCTCGACCTCCTTCGGCGAGATGTTCTCGCCGCCGCGGATGATCAGGTCCTTCAGGCGTCCGGTGATGTAGTAGTAGCCGTCCGCGTCCATGCGGCCGATGTCGCCGGAGTGGAGCCAGCCGTTCCTGTCGATGCACTTCGCCGTCTGCTCGGGCATCTTGTAGTAGCCCTTCATCGTGTTGAAGCCGCGGCAGCAGATTTCGCCGTCCTGGCCGATCGGCGCGAGGTCGCCCGTCTCCGGGTCGATGATCGCCACCTCCACGCCCGGCAGCGCCTGGCCGATCGTCTGGCACTTGCGCTCGATGGACGGCTCGAAGTAGCGCGTCATCGTCATCACGGGGCCGGACTCGGTGAGGCCGTAGGGGTTCGTGACCTCCTTCATGAACATGCGGTCGAACACCTGCTGCATGCGGTGCGTGGGGCACGCGCTGCCGGACATGATGCCCGTGCGCAGCGACCGGAAGTCGAACTTCGAGAAGAGCGGGTGGTCGAGCATCGCGATGTACATCGTGGGCACGCCGTAGGTGGCCGTGCAGCGCTCGCGCTCGATCGACATCATCACCTGGATGGGGTCGAACTTCTCGAGGAACACCATCGTGGCGCCGTGGTTGACGCAGCTCATCACGCCCAGCACGCAGCCGAAGCAGTGGAAGAGCGGCACGGGGATGCACACGCGGTCGCGCGAGCTGAGGTTCTGGCACGCGCCGATCCAGAAGCCGTCGTTGCCGATGTTGCGGTGCGTGAGCTGCACGCCCTTCGGGAAGCCCGTGGTGCCCGAGGTGTACTGCATGTTCACCACGTCGTTGACGTCGCACTCGGCCTGGCGCGCCACGTAGGCCTCCCACGGCGTCTCCACCGCGAGGGCCTTGATCTCGTTGAGCGAGTACATGCCGCGGTGCTTCTCGCCGCCGAGGAACATCACGCGCTTGAGGTGCGGATACTTCTCGCTCTTGAGCGCGCCGCGCGGCTGCTCGCGCAGCTCCGGCACGAGCGTGTAGATCACGTCCACGTAGCTGCAGTCGCGGTAGCCGGAGATGATGAAGAGGTTTTCGGCGTCGGACTGCTTGAGCGCGAAGTCCATTTCGTGCTCTTTGTAGTTCGTGTTGAGCGGCAGCAGGATCGCGCCGATCTTGGCGGCGGCGAACATGAGCACCACCCAGTGCGGCACGTTCGTGGCCCAGAGGGCGATCTTCTCGCCGTGCTGCACGCCGAGCGCCATGAGGCCGCGCGCGAGGCGGTCGACCTCCTCGCCGAACTCGAACCAGGTAAGGCGGTAGTCGCGGTCGGCGTAGACCACGGCGTCGTTCTCGCCGCAGCGCGCGATCGTCTGGTCGAGCAGCTGGCCGAGCGTGTACTCGCGCGTGACGGGCAGGTTGTGCCACGGCACGCCCGTGGAGACGCTTTGCGTGAACGGCGGCTTCGTCGGCGCCGTTCCGAACGGATCAGTGAGCTTGAACATGGCGCGCCTCTCAGAAGGGCATGAACACGATGCCGTAGATCGAGGCCGGCTGGCCGCCCACGGCCTTGAGCCCGTGCTTCACCACGCTGTTGTAGTAGGCCGTGTCGCCGGGGCCGAGCACCGTCTTCTCGCCGCCGTAGGTGAGCTCCACCTGGCCGGAAATGCAGATGATCAGCTCCTCGCCCTCGTGGGAGGAGACCTCCTCCTCGTGCGGATCGTCCGCGGCGAACTCGATGCGGAACGGATCCATGTGGCGGTCGGGCTTGCCGCAGGCGAGCGAATAGGAGGCGTAGCCGAGCGTGTTCGCGCCCTTGGCCGCCACCTTCTGCGCCTCGACGTCCGCCGCGCGCGTGACGATCGGGTCGGGCTTGAACTGGTCGTCCA
>CAVEDG010000096.1:0-3405 GCA_963614205.1 bacterium
TCGACGGATCGTAGTCCGCCGTGGCGGTCACGGTACGCCCCAGCGCCTTCAGGTTCTGCAGATCGTCTCTCATGCCCTTCCCCCTTCCCGCTCGACAACTACTGCCCCGCCATCGAGAGCGCGTTGCTCGCGAAGAACGGGTCGTTCGTGAAGCGGCAGCCGAGGCGGCGCAGGCCGGCCTGGTCGCCGGGCGGCGCGATGTGGGTGAGGTGCACTTCGCAGCCGCGCAGCTCGGCGAGCTTCTCGGTGGCGATCGCGGCGGCGGGGTTCGTGGTGCACGAAATCGCGAGGCCGATCAGCGCCTCGTCCAGGTTGAGCGACGTGTAGCCGCCCTTGAGGATGTCGCGCTTGAGGTGCGCGATGGACTGGATGACGTTCGGCGCGATGAGGTGGATCTGCTTGGGAATGCCGGCGAGCAGCTTCACGGCGTTGAGGATCATCGCGGCGGTGGCGTGCAGTTCGTCGGAGTTGTGGCCCGTGACGATGCGGCCGTCCCGCAGCAGGATGGCCGCGCCGGAGACGACGGCGCCGCCGGCCTTGCCCTTGCTCGCCTCGCGGGCGGTCTGGGCGGCCTCGCGCGCGGCCTCCACGGGCACGCGGTCTTCGTTGCGCAGGCCGAGCTTGTGCATGAGGGCGTCCACGCGGGCGACGGAGTCGCGGTCGGTGAGGCCCATGGCGAAGTCGCAGAGATAGCGCAGATTGCGGCGGATGACCTCCTGGCGGGAGGCCTCGCGCACCACGTCGTCGTCGATGATGCCGAAGCCGATGCGGTTCACGCCCATGTCGGTGGGCGACTTGTAGGGGCACTCGCCCGCCGTCATCTTCTCCCAGATCGCGCGCAGCAGCGGGTAGGCCTCCACGTCGCGGTTGTAGTTGACGGTCGTCTTCCCATACGCCTGCAGGTGGTACGGGTCGATCATGTTGAAGTCCTTGAGGTCGATCGTGGCGGCCTCGTAGGCGACGTTGAGCGGATGCTCGAGCGGCAGGTTCCACACGGGGAACGACTCGAACTTGGAGTAGCCGGCCTTGCGGCCCTGGCGCGATTCGTGGTAGATCTGCGAGAGGCACGTGGCGAACTTGCCCGAGCCCGGCCCCGGCGCCGTGACGACCACGATCGGCCGTTCGGTGGGCACGTAGTCGTTCTTGCCGTAGCCGGCGTCCGACACGATGGTGGCGACGTCGGCGGGATAGCCCTGCGTGACGTAGTGGTACCACACGTTCACGCCGCGGTTCTCGAGCCGCTGGCGAAACTGGAGCGCGGCGGGCTGGCCGGCGTAGCGCGTGATGACGATGCCGCGCACGAGCAGCCCGAGCCCCTTGAGGTCGTCGATCAGCTTCATCGCGTCGTCGGCGTAGGAGATGCCGAAGTCCGCGCGCATCTTCTTGTGCTCGATGTCGCCCGAGTAGATGCACAGCAGGATCTCCGCCTGGTCGCCGAGCGACTGCAGCAGGCGCAGCTTCACGTTCGGGTCGTAGCCGGGCAGGCACCGCGCGGCGTGCATGTCGTTCATCAGCTTGCCGCCGAACTCGAGATAGAGCTTGCCGTAGAGCGCCGCGCGCCGGCGGATTTCCTCGGATTGTTCGGTCAGGTATTTTTCGTTGTCGAAGCCCAGTTTCATCGTATGCGCCCGTTCGCCGTCAAATCGTTCCGTCTGCCGTCTAGCCGTTGAGTTCCCTGAGGATGGCGGCGATCTTCTCCTTGCAGCGGCCGCAGCCGCCGCCTGCCTTGGTGAAGTTCGTCACTTCCTCCACGGTGGTGAGGGAGTTCTCGGTGATCACGCGGCGCACCTCGTTCTCGGAGACGTTGTAGCACGTGCAGAGCATCGTGTCCTCGAGATTGCGGTCGGCGTTGTCGCCCGTCTTGTAGTTCTTGATGGCGGCCTCGAGCGCCTCGCGCCCCATCACGCTGCAGTGCATCTTCTGCGGCGGCAGGCCGTCGAGGTAGTCGGCGATCTGCTTGTTCGTGATCTGGGAGGCCTCCTCCAGCGTCTTGCCGATCACCATCTCGGTGAGGGCCGAGGACGAGGCGATCGCGCTCGCGCAGCCGAAGGTCTGGAACTTCGCATCGGCGATGCGGCCGTCGGGGCCGAGCTTGAACTGGAAGGTGAGCGCGTCGCCGCAGGCGAGCGAGCCGACGGTCGCCGTGCCGTCGGGATGGTCGATGGTCCCCACGTTCCGCGGGTTGCGGAAGTGGTCCATCATCTTTTCGGAATAGTTCCACATGATGAGCGTTTGCCCTTGCTTGAAATGACGCCGCCGCGCCCGCCTACTCGTGGTTGAACAGGTCGTTGATGCTGCGGTTGCCGTGAATGCGCATGATCGCCTCGCCCACGAGCGGGGCGACGCTGAGCACCGTGAGCTTGAACGGCAGCTTGGCGGGATCGAAGCCGCTGCGCAGCGGAATCGTGTCCGTGACCACGAGCTCGTCGAGCTGGCTCTCGGTCATGAGGCGCTCCACGCCCTTGGGCGTGAGCGGGAAGTGCGACACGAAGGCGTGCACGCTGCGCGCGCCCTTGTCGCGGCACATCTTGGCGGCCGCGCTGAGCGTGCCGCCCGTCGCCGTCATGTCATCCACCATGATCACGTCGCAGTCCTTCACGTCGCCGACCACGCTGAAGGCGTCCACCGTGGAATCGCCCGTGCGCTGCTTGGCGACGATGGCCAGGCCAATGCCGAGCTTGCGGCTGTAGCCGTAGGCCGTCTTCGCCCCGCCCGTATCCGGCGACACGACGATCGGCTTGGCGAGGTGCATGTCGCGGATGTACTTGAGGAACACGGGCTCGGCGTGCAGCTGGTCGAGCGGGATGTTGAAGAAGCCCTGGATCTGGTTGGCGTGCAGGTCGAACGTGAGCACGCGGTCGGCGCCGGCCGCCGTGATGAGGTTCGCGATGAGGCGCGCCGTGATCGGCACGCGCGGCTGGTCCTTGCGGTCCTGGCGCGCGTAGCCGTAGTACGGAATCACCGCCGTGATGCGCGCCGCGCTGCCGCGCTTGAGCGCGTCCATCACGATGAACAGCTCCATGTACGCCTCGTTCGGGCTCGGGCTGCCGCTCTGGATCACGAACACGTCGCGCCCGCGCACGCCCTCCTGCACCTGGCAGAAGGTCTCGCCGTCGGGAAAGTGTCGAATGTCGATCTTGTTCAGCGGCTTGCCCAGATAGGCCGCCACCTTCTCGGCCAGCGGCAGGTTCGCCGTGCCCGAAAACACCATGAAATCGTTCTGCTGATCTTCCGACATGTTCGTCTCCAATTGGACTTCTTGAAGTTTGGAAAGGCAAATAGTATACCATATTTCAGAACGGCGTGTCGTAATGGGGCTTCACGCAGGGCGATTTTTGGTATACTTTATAGTCCTCTTCTATGAAAAACGAACTGACACTCGACGAACTGGAAAATGAAATCCGC
>CAVEDG010000096.1:3415-6586 GCA_963614205.1 bacterium
ATACCACATTTTGCGGACGACTGTCCCGCCCGAATGCGAGCCGATCCGGGGGCATGAGTTTCAAACGGCGTCGAACCTGAGAAAAATTTTCCACCCCCTTGACAAAGACGGAAAAAAAGTCCATACTATATGCCGCTTTTTCGGGAAGTTAGGTTCGTCCGACCTTCCGGGAGGGCAGAGAGTCGAGCAAGCAATGAAAATCAAGACAAAAGCCGCAGTCAAGACTGTTGCAGCCAAGAAGCCGTGCGCCCGCAAGGCCGCCGCGCCGAAGGCCACCGAAAAAAGCGTGACGTTCACCGTTCGCGCCGACGTCGGCAAGTCCGTGTATCTCGCGGGCAGCTTCAACCAGTGGAATCCCACGGGCAAGAAGATGCTGGACAAGAAGGACGACGGCGTCTACACGACCTCCGTCAAGCTGGCTCCCGGACGCTATGAATACAAGTTCGTGATCGACGGCACGTGGTGCGCCGATCCCGAGAATCTCGATTTCGTGCAGAATGAACATGGCACGCTGAACAGCGTGGTTGTGGTCTCCTGAACGTTGGTTAGTAGTTGTTGTTGTTGTTGTTTGGGGTTAGCGCTCGCGCCAAAACGCGAGCCAGGCCGCGACGAATCTGTCGCGGCCTTTTTCGTCCTCAAACACCGCGCGCGTGGCCTTGTGCATGGAGCGCGTCTTCACAAGCGCCGCCATGTAGTCCGCGCGCAGGTTCGCATAGGGCTGGAAGCGCAGCTTGGGCGCGCCGACCTCCAGAAAGTAGGCGATCGACCAGGCGAGGTCGTACTTCGCGGCGATCTCCTCCTGCGTGCCGTCGTAGAATGCGCGGTAGTCCATCTCCATGACGGCGGGCAGCATCTCCGCAAGCTCCACCGCGTAGGTGCGCACGAACTCGGCCGCCCGTTCGTCGCGCCCGAAGGAAATCGCGCCGTCGCGGTCGAAGCGCGCGTATTCGAACAGCTGCGCGTGGCCCTCGTTGAACCACGGCGCGCTGTCGATCATCGCGCCCGCATAGGCCATGTACTGGTGGAACGCCTCGTGCCACACCGTGCGCAGCAGACTCTCCGTGCCGCCCTCGGGGTGGTAGAGCACGAGCTCGCGGCGCAGCGGACTCCACAGCGCGGCCGTCCACTTCTGCTCCACGCCCACATAGGCCAGATACTCCTCGCGCGAACGAAACACGCGCACCACGGCGAGCGCGTTCGTGCCCGCAAGCGACGACGGCGCACAGGCCGCGTACGCCCGGCGGAGACGGGGCAGGCCGTTCGTGAGCGCGGGGATGAACGCGGCGCGCACGAGCGGATCGAGATCGTCGAGCACCGTGACGTCGGCGGCGTCCACGCTCGCCCATTCGTCGTAGTTCGCCACCTGGGCGCGCACGTCGGCGCGCAGCAGCTCGTCTTCCGTCGCGTCCTTGCCGAGCGGCGCAGGCGGCTTCGGCAGCGACCGTCGCGCGGCGGCGGAGGGAATCGAGATGCGGTCGAGGAAGTCTTCGTCGAACCGCGCGCGCACGACGTCCATGTCCTCCTCGGGCGCGGCCTCGAGCACGGCCAGGAACCAGGGTCCGAGACACTTGTTCGCCGCATCGACGGGACGGAACGCACAGGCGAGCGCGTGGTCGTTCGTGACGACGTAGCTTGTGAGGTTCGCAATGTTCCGGCGCTGCGTGCGGCGCGGGCGCACCGCGCGGCCAAGATCGACGGGCGAAATGGCGGCGGCGGCCTCGTCGCGCTGCACGACGTTCTTCGGATCGACGGCGCGGTCGGCCTGGGCGGCGCGCGCGGCGCGGCGCGTGCGCGTGACGCCGGGCGCGTCCTCGGGCGGGCGCGTGTCGAGCCGCGCCAGCCAGAGACGATTTCCGGCCGCATCGCTCCAGCGCCCGCGCAGCGTCGCGAGCGTCCAGAGGTCGAACGTCTCGTAGCGATCCTCCAGGTGCGCGGCGCCCGCCTCCGAGACGAGATACGACTCGGCGCGCGGCATGTCGAGCGGCTCGCCCACCGCGCCCACGAGACCCGGCAGCGCGATTCCGAGATCCGCGCGCCAGACAGGTTCCGAAAAGCGCAGCGCCGCCTCACTGGCGAGGCAGAGCGCGCACGCGGTCATGATGACACTGAAGCGCATAGGTGAAACAACTCCCCAGCAGGACGACCTGCCAACTCATGTACATCCACGCGAGCAGAATCGGCACGGCCGCGAACGAACCGTAGAGCACGCTCGACTTCGCAATGCCCATGCCCGCCGTCGTGCACGCCCGCACGAGCGCGCCGAAGAGCAGCGCCGTGACAAGCCCCCCTTCCAGCGCGGCCCGCAGACGCACCGGACGGTTTGGAATCACCTTGAACAGAAAACCGAACGTCAGCGCCGAGAACGCGAGCGAGACGCAGAAGCCGAAGGCGCGGGACGTGAGCAGCGCCACGAGCGCGTCGCCCACCCACTTCGTGTAGCTCGTTGCGCCCAGCGTCGCGTCGAGCACAGTCTTGACCCCGCGCAGAATCGGCAGCGAGAGCGCCAACGCCGCCAGCAGCGGCACCACGAGCGTGATGAAAAGGTAGAGCGCACAGCGCTTCCAGACGGGACGCGGACTCGCCACCTCCCAGATCGCGTTCATCGAAGTCTCGACCTGACCGAGCGTCGAGATCACCGTCCAGGCCAGCAGGATGAAGCCCACCCAGCCCAGCGTGTCGACATCGAAGGCGGCGATGCGGTCGAAGAGATCGTTCGAGACGTCACGCGCCTGGCGGGCAAGCTCCCGCGTGGCCGCGCGGCGCGTGGCGTCCTCCTGCGCCTTCGCGGGCGTCGCCGCGGCCGAGGCGGCGGGCGTGTCGGCCCCCTTCTCGAGGTCGGAGACGAAGGCATCGATCTGCGCGTTGATCTGCGCGCGCGCGAAACCGTCCGCCCCGCACGTCTTCGCGAAGACCATGGTCAGGCACAGCACGGGCACAAGGGCGAGCAGCGCGAAGTAGGTGAGCCCCGCCGCGTGAAGGCCGCACGTGTTCCGCGTGAAGCAGCGCGCGGTGTCGAGCGCGATGCGCGTGGGCGCGAGCGCGTCCAGCCGCCGCATCAGGCGTTCCTTCAGCTGCTTGATCATGTCGACTTCTCCTTCTTCCGGCTCAAACGGTCAATCCAGTCCGTGAGGACTTCGTTGAGCGTGCGCGTGCGCGGGATGGCCTTGCCGA
>CAVEDG010000097.1:0-6568 GCA_963614205.1 bacterium
GGCGTAGGGTACAAATGGTGAAAGGATAAGATTGGCATCATATTTTTCTCCGCACCAAGCACTAAGCACCAAGCACTAAGCACTCAGCACTAAGCACTCCGCACTAAGCACTCCGCACTCGGCACTCAATGGGGAAAAAACAGGCTACAAAGTGCCGAAAATGCGGTCGCCCGCATCCCCGAGGCCGGGCACGATGTAGAAGTGCGAGTTGAGGCGCTCGTCCTTCGCCGCCGTGTAGACCGGCACGTCCGGATGGTGTGCCTCGAAGTTCGCAATGCCCTCCGGCGCGGAGACGAGGTTGAGGAAGATGATCTTCTTGTAGCCGAGCTTCTTGAGCTGGGCGACGGCGTCGACGGCGCTGCCGCCCGTGGCGAACATCGGGTCGATCACGATCGCGAGCTCGTCGCCCTTGGCCGGCGGCACCTTCGCGTAGTAGGGCACCGGCTCGGCCGTCTCCTCGTTGCGCTGCATGCCCAACACGCCGACCTTGGCGTAGGGCAGCACGTGGAGCATCGCATCCAGCATGCCCATGCCCGCGCGCAGAATCGGCACGAGCACGATCTTCTCGTCGATCACGTGCCCGGTCGTCTTCGCCACGGGCGTCTGGATGGCGACGGCCTTCGTGCGCAGGCCCTTGAGGGCCTCGAACGCGAGGAACTCGGTGATTTCGTTCACGAGCTCGCGGAAGAGTTTCGGGGGCGTGCTCTGGTCGCGCATGAGGGCCATGCGGTGGTCGACGAGCGGATGCCGAAGAATGGTGGTCATGGGATGCGATCTCCACGTAGGCGCGAAACCGCGCGTGTTAGAAGTTCACGGTCACGCCGAACCCGCCCCAGGCGAAGTCCTTGTACTGACCGTAGTCGGCGCCGCTGCCATGATCGGCCGCGTCGCGCAGATCGCTGTCGATGATCGAGCAGTAGGCCACCTTCGCGAAGAGACCGAAGTGCTCCGTGAGCTGGTAGTTCGCGTCGAGCTGGAACTTCATCGTGGCCATGCCGCCATTGTGGAATTCCGTGAAGCCCGCCGTCGGGAAGCACCAGTTGTAGCGGTGGTCGCGGTAGACGAACGTGACGGACGGCGTGAGCGTGAGCTTCTCGCACGGCGAGAAACCGCGCTTGACGCCGAACTGGATCAGGTCCGCGTTGTTCTCGTGATACTCGTGGACGAAGTCGACGAACGGCACGATGTAGGGGTTGAGCAGCGCGAGCGAGTGGTTGAAGTCCATCGTCGTGTCGGTCTTGCCCCAGTACTTCTCGTGGCGGCGATGGGGATAGTAGTACCACACCACCGAGGCGCGGTAGTCGAGACCCCACGTCTCCTCGTCGTTGAACCAGAAGGTCTTGCCGTAGTGGACGTTGTAGTCCCACTCGTTGAACGCCTTGCCGTAGCTGCGGCGGCGCTTGTCCGTGAGGTCGGTGTTCGACCACACGCCCACGCCCACGTAGCCCAGGTCGCCGAACACGGGCAGCTCGCCCGGGATGTTGAGGTTGGCCTCGATGTAGCCCTGCATCGTCGGCTCGGAGTTCACGAGCGACCCATAGAGCTGGTAGCCCGAGTACATGCCATAGTTCCCGAAGCCCCAGATCAGGGGACGGGAATCGTCCTTCTCGACGACCTCGACCGGCTCGGCCTTCGCGTCTTCGTTCTTCTTCTGCGCATCCTCTGCGCACACGGCGCCGGCCGCGACCAACGCGGCGGCAATCATCAGTTTTTTCATTGTGACCCTTTTGGTTTCGCCCGCGCCCCACTCGGAACGCGAACATGTTGAAAGACGCGAGATAGTTTACCAAAACCCGCCGTTGGAAACAAGCAACTACGGCACGACCGTCACGGGTCCGAGCGCGTGCGCGAGGCGCGCGGCGAAGGCGGGCGTGACGACGAGGCGCGGCGTCTCGGGCGTGTCGGGCACCCAGAGCGCGGCGGTGCGCGGGTAGTGCCGCGCGAGAAAGGCCGCGCCCTCCCGCGGGCCGAGAACGAAGAGCGTCGTGGAGAGACCGTCCGCAAGCATGGCGCCGCCCGCCTCGGCGGACGTGACGACGGTGACGGCGGCGATGCCCCGCGTGGGTTCGCCGGTGCGGCCGTCGAGAATGTGCGAAACGCGCGTGCCGTCGGGGCGCGTGATGAAACGCTCGTAGTTGCCGCTCGTGGCGACGGATTCGCCGTTGGTGAGGGCGATTACGCCGAGAAACGGCCCCGCCTTGTCGAAGGGATTGCGAATGCCGGTACGCCACGTGCCCTCGCCCACCACGCGCAGATTGCCGCCCAGATCGAGCAGCAGCGGCGGCACGGGACCGCCGCAAACAAGCGCACCCGCGGCGACGTCCACGGCAAACCCCTTGGCGATGGCGCCGAGATCGAAGTCGGCGTAGGACGTTCCGGCGGCGACGCCCAGCGCGCGCAAACGCCGGCCCACGCGCGGGTTGAAGGCGTTGCCGCTCTGCTCGGCCAGACGCAGCGCGAGCGCGTAGCAGGGCCGCACCTCGGGCGAGGCGGCCGCGACCCAGTTCGTGCAGCGCGCGGCGGCGAGGCGGCTGAGCTCCGACTGCGGATTCCACGCCGACAGCAAGTCGTCGAGATGGGCGTAGGTCTCCTGCACGGTCCGGCGCAGCGCGTCGTTCCGCGCCGGGTCGCCGCCGCGCACGGACAGCTGCGCGCGCGTGCCCATCACCGTCCAGCGCGAGACCTGCGGCGCGACGGGATCGCAGCCAACGCACAGCGCGAGGGCACACGCGCCGAGGAAACGGACGAGAACGCTACGCTTCATGGGTTGCGGCGGCCAGCACGGAGACGCCGAAAATCGCGGCGGTTTCCGCGCGCAGCACCGTGGGACCGAAGGAGGTCGGCGTGGCGCACGCAAGCAGCGCGCGCAGTTCGTCGGGCGTGAAGTCGCCCTCGGGCCCCACGAAGAGCCCCAGCGACGCGGCGGGCGGCGTCGCCTGCACGGCCGCAAGCAGCGGCGGCGCCGGCGGCTGGACGAGCGCGCCCACGAACACGCGGTCGCACGTCTTCACGAGCGCGAGCGCTTCGGGAAACTCGACGGCCTCCAGCACGTCGGGCAGCCACACGGCGTCGCTCTGCCGCGCCGCGTCCTCGGCAATGCGCCGCCAGCGCTCCGCCTTGGCCGCGCGTTCCGCCGGCGCAAGGCGCACGATGCAGTGCGCGGAGAGAACGGGCACGATGCGCGCCACGCCAAGTTCCACGGCCTTTTCGATCGTCCAGTCCCAGCGCGACCCCTTCGTCACGCACGCGAAGAGCGTGATGCGGCGCGCGCGCGGCGCGGCCGTCGCACACGCGCCCGCCGCCTCCAGTGCGCTGCGCGCCGCCACCCAGCGGTAGCGCCGCGCGCGCCCCGCGCCATCGAAGAGTTCGAAAGTCTCGCCGTCGCGCGGACGCAGCACCCGCAGATGGTGCGCCGCCTCGCGCGGCAGCGTGGCGACGTCCTGCGCCAGCGTCGCCGCGTCCACAAGCAGGCGATGCACCGAAGTGTACGTGGCCGCGTCCATGCGTCGCTACCGCCGGAGCTTGTCCCGGTGCATGTAGAAGACCTTCATCTTGGAGGCGAAGCTCTGCGCCTCGGGGAAGTTCCCGGCGTCGAGCGTCTTGGCGAGATCCTCCAGCGCGCCGCGCTGCTTCCCGGTCAGGCGCGTGGGCACCTCCACCACGATGCGCGCCACGAGGTCACCGGGCGCGCCGCCCCGCAGATCCGGCACGCCCTTGCCGCGCAGACGCAGCAGACGGCCGTTCGGCGTGCCGGCGGGAATCGTGAGCTTCGCAATGCCGTCGGGCGTGGGCACGTCCACCTCGCCGCCGAGCGCCGCCAGCGTGGGCGACACGGGCACGTTCACCGCGAGGTCGAGATCCTCGCGCTCGAAGATGTCGCTCGGCCGCACGTGCAGCACCACGAAGAGATCGCCGGCCGGGCCGCCGCGCAGGCCGCCCGCGCCCTTCCCGCTCAGGCGCAGACGCGAGCCCGTGTCCACGCCGCGCGGAATGCGCAGCTCGATTTCGCGCGGCGCGCGCACCTGGCCCGAACCGCGGCACTTCGCGCACGGATGATCCACCACGGACCCCGTGCCGCCGCACCGCGGGCACACCTGGCGCACCTGGAAGAAGCCGCCGCCCTGAATCACCTGCCCGCGGCCGCCGCACGTCGGGCACGCCACGCGCTTCGAGCCTTCCGCCGCGCCGGAGCCGTGGCAGGCGGGGCACTGGTCGGGCACCGTGAGCTTGAGCGTGCGCACGCTGCCGAAGATCGCCTCGTCGAAGTCGATCTCGAGCTCCATCGACATGTCCTCGCCGCGCTGCGGCGCGTTCGCGTCGGGCCGGCGCCGACGGCCGCCGCCGAACATCCCGCCGAACATGTCGCCAAACGAGCCGCCCCCGCCGCCGAAGAGCGATTCGAAGAGGTCGCTGAAATCGGCGCCGTGCGAGAAGTCGCGCCCGAAGTCGAAGCCGCCCGGCCCGAAGTTCACGCCCTGGTGGCCGAACTGGTCGTAGCGCTGGCGCTTCTCGGGGTTCGACAGCACCTCATACGCCTCGGAGGCCTCCTGGAACTTCGCCTTCGCCTCGGGGTTGTCCGGATTGCGGTCCGGATGCCACTTCATCGCGAGCTTGCGGTAGGCGCTCTTGATCTGATCCGCCGTCGCGTCCTTCGCGACGCCCAGGACCTCGTAGTAGTCTCTCTTGGTTTCCGCCATGGCCCTACGCCCCCTTGCCCGCGCTCACCACGACCTTGGCCACGCGCAGCAGCTTGCCGTGCAGCAGCCAGCCGCGCTGGACTTCGTTCATCACGACGTCTTCGGCCACGGTTTCGGAGGGCATCTTCGCGAGCGCCTCGTGGTAGTTCGCGTCGAACGGCTCGCCCACCGCGTCGAGCGGCGTGGCGCCGTGGTCGGCGAGCGTCTTGAGCAGGCCGTCGTAGACGAGGCGCACGCCCTTGACGAACGGGTCGTCCGCGCGGTCCTTCGCGCCGTCGAGCGCGCGGGCGAGATTGTCCACCGTGCCGAGCACGTCCTTGATCACGCCCTGCGCGGCGAACTTGGCGAGGTCGTCGCGGTCGCGTTCCGTGCGCTTGCGGAAATTGTCGAAGTCCGCCATCGCGCGCGCATAGCGGTCCTTCCAGTCGATGGCAGCGGGCTTCGCCTCCTCGGCGGGCTTCTTCTCCTCGGCCTTTTCGGCGGGCGCTTCGTCCGTCTCTTCGGCGGCAGAGTCCTCCTCGGGAGCCGCTTCTGCGGCCTTCAGCGCGGCTTCCGCCTCGGCGGCGGCGAGCTCGGCGGCCGATTCGGGCGACGCCGAAGCCTCGTCCGCCTCGCTTTCGGCGTCCGTATGTTTCGTCTTGTCTTCCATGTTTGTGGTGTCCTTCTTTTTTTGTCTTGTCTAGGCGAAGAGGCGGGCGAGCTTTTCGAGCTGCGCGATCTTCGCGACGAGCTCGGCGCGCTTCGTCTTCTGCCCTTCGATGATGTTGGCCGGGGCGTGCGCGGTGAAGTTCGCGTTCGCGAGCTTCGCGTCGATCGAGGCGATGAAGCCCTGCGTCTTCTTGAGCTCGCCGGCGATGCGCTTGGCCTCGGCGGCCTTGTCCACCAGGCCTTCGAGCGAGAGGTAGACCGTGCCGAGACGGCCGAGCGCGCCCGGCATGGCGAGCTCCTCGCCGTCGGCGCGGATCTCCACGCTCTCGGCGCGGAACGCGCGCTTGAGCGTGTCGACCTCGGCCTGCAGCCGTTCGGCGGCCGCGGCGTCCTTCGCGGCGATCGTCACCTTCACGAACGCGGCGGGGCTCACCTTGTACTCGGCGCGCAGCGCGCGCAGGGCGGTGATCATCTCGCGCTTGGCCTCCACGAAGTCGTAGACGTCGTCCGAAAGCCCCCATGCGGCGCGCTCCTCGGCGGTGTAGCCCTGCGGGAACGGCGCGCGCATGATCGTCTCGCCGTCCTTGAGGAAGCCGAGCTGGTGGGCGACTTCCTCGGTCACGAACGGCATGTAGGGATGCAGCAGGCGCAGCGCCTTCCAGAACACGTCGCGCAGGATCGTGAACGCGACGGCCTTGTCGGGCGCGTCCTTCGCGTATTCCACGTACCAGTCGCAGATCTGCGTCCAGAAGAAGTCGTAGACGGCGAGGGCGGCGTCCTGGATGCGGTACTTGCGCAGAAGGTCGTTGACCTTCTCGCACGCGCGTTCGCACGCCATGAGGATGTGGCGGTCGTCGGTGGAGAGGGCGACGCCCGAAAGGACGGGGGCTCCGGCGCCCCCGAACCCCGCCTGCGGCGCCGCTTCGCGGTTCATTTCGATGAAGCGCGCGGCGTTCCAGATCTTCGTGGCGAAGTTGCGGCCGACCTCGAACTTCTTCATGTCGACCTTGGAGTCGCAGTCGAGCGAGGTGATGAGCGCGAGCGAGAAGCGCAGCGCGTCGGCGGAATACTCGTCGATGATCTTGAGCGGATCGAGCGAGTTGCCGAGCGACTTGGACATCTTGCGGCCCTGCGCGTCGCGCACGATGCCGTGGATGACGATGTTCGCGAACGGCGGCTTCTTCATGAAGTGAATGCCCGCCATCATCATGCGCGCGACCCAG
>CAVEDG010000098.1:0-6521 GCA_963614205.1 bacterium
CCAGAGCCCCGCCGCGCAGAGCGCGCCCAGGGCCGTCATCATGTTCTTCGTCAGTACGTTCATGTCAGTTCCTTTCGTGAGACAAATCATTTCTCGGCGGCGCCGCCGAAGGCGAGGTCGAGTTCGCGGCGGCGCAGATCGGCGAGGCGCGTCGTGGCGCGTTCGCGCGCCTGCGCCAGTTCCGCCTCCTTGAGCCGCGCGACTTCGCAGGCGCCCGCGGCGGCCTCGTAGGCGCGCGTCGCCTCCTCCGCCTTCGCGCGCAGCGGCGCGAGTTCCGCCTGCTTCGCGGCCGATGCGGCCTGCGCCTGGTCGTTCCCGGCGACGATCGCCGCGCGGAAGCGCGTGAAGGCCGCCTCCACGGTCTTGCGCTGCGCCACAAGGGTCGGATGCTTTTCGGTGAACCGGCCTTCCAGATCGCTCAGCTTCGCCGCTTCGTCCGCCAGCGTCTTGTACGCCGCGGCCACGGGATGCGTCTCCGGAATGTCCTTCGCCACGCTGCCGTACGCCGTGGCCTGCACCTTCAGCGCGGCCATCGCCTGGGCGAGTTTGTGCGCCGCGGCGAGTTCCGCGTCCCGTGCCTTCAGGTCGTCCTGCGCCGTTCTGCGCGCCGCGTCGAGCGCGTCGCGTCGCACGGCGAGCACGGCCGTGCCGCCCGCCTCGAGAAATTTCTGGTAGTCCGCGAGCGCCTGCTTCGCCGCCGCCTCCTGGCGCGCGATCTCCGCGCGAAGGGCGGTGAGCTGCGCCTCGCGTTCGCGGGCCGCCGTCTCCTCCTCCTGCGCGCGCAGCTGCCGCATCGCCTCCAGCTGCTTCGTCCGCTCGCGCGCGCCGTCGCCGTCCAGGCGATTCGCCAGGCGCCGCCACCAGCCTTCGCGTGCGCCCCACGCGCCCACGCCCGCGCCAAGCGCCGCGAGCAGCAGAAGGGCGCCCCACGGGAACTTCTTCTTCGGCTTCGGCTGCGGCGCCGGCGGATGGTGGTGATGGTGATGATGATGGTGGTGGTGACGGTGCGGTTCGCCTGCCTCGTCTGCGGTTTCGTCCGGCGGCGGCGCCTTCCCCTCGAGCGCGTCGCGGAACGCCGAGCACGAGGGATAGCGGCTGCGCGGATCCTTCTCGAGCGCGCGCAGCACCACGTCGCGCCGGGGACAGTCCGCCGGCACCTGAGGCGGCCGGTTGCACACCGCCGTGCGCATCACCGTCTCGTCCTCTGTCGCGAAGGCGTCCGCAAACGGCACCGTGCCCGTGACGAGCTCGATGAAGAGCACGGCGAGCGCATACTGGTCGGTGGCGGTGTTCTGCCGCGCGCCCCACCACTGCTCGGGGGCGAGATAGCGGCGCGCGCCGGGCTCGCCGTGGTTCTCCGCCGCGCAGGCGAGTTCGGGCACGTCGAACGTCTCCGTGCCGTCGTCGCGCGTGGTCACCCGGATCGTGGCGGGCACGATGTCGCGATGGCACGGCGACGCGCAGTGGACGCGGTGCAGCGCCGCCACCAGCTGGTGGAGCGCCGCGCGCGCCCGCGCCTCCGGCACCTTCCCCTCCGGGAAGCGCCGCTGCCACTGAAGAAGCGAAACGACTTCGTCCGCCATGTCCTCGTCCTCCCGGTTCGCCGCCGCGCGCCTACTTGCGCGCGTCGAGCGGCACGTAGTCGCTGTGCGAGAAGATCGGCTTGTAGGCGGGCCGGATGATGGGGCCGCCGTTGTCGAGCTCCTCCATGCGGTGCGCGCACCAGCCCACCACGCGGCTCACCGCGAAGAGGGGCGTGTAGAGATCGTGCGGAATGCCGAGCATGTCGTAGACGAAGCCCGAGTAGAGATCCACGTTCGCGCACACGTCGCGCGCACCGGGGTGGACGCTCTTGATGACGTCCGGCCCGAGGCGCTCGACGGCGTTGTAGAGCGCGAACTCGTCCTGGCGGCCGGTCACTTCGGCGAGCTGCTGCGCCCGTTCGCGCAGGAGCATGGCGCGCGGGTCGGAAATCGTGTAGACCGCATGGCCGAGGCCGTAGACGAGCCCCGTGCCGTCGCCGGCCTCCTTGCGGACGATCTTCGAGATGTAGTCGGCCACTTCGCCTTCGTTCGTCCAGTCGCGCACGTTCTTCTTCATTTCGAGCATCTGGTGGCGCGTGCGCAGGTTGGCGCCGCCGTGGCGGCTGCCCTTGAGCGAGAGCGTGGCGGCGGCGATGGTCGAGTACATGTCGGAGAACGACGAGGTGATCACGTGCGTGACGAAGCTCGAGTTGTTGCCGCCACCGTGTTCGGCGTGGAGGATGAGCGCGAGGTCGAGCGTCTCGGCCTCCAGGCGCGAGCACTGGCCGTCCTCGCGGATGAGGGCGAGGAAGTTCTCGGCGGTGCTCTTGAGCGGATCCGGATAGCGGAGCATGAGCGAGTGGCCGAGATGGTAGTGGGCCTTGGCCTGGTAGGCGTAGGCGACCATCGTGGGGAAGCCCGCGATGAGCTCCACGGCCTGGCGCAGGTTCGTCTCAAGGTCGAGCAGGTCGGGCGCGGTGTCGTAGGTGTAGGCGGTGAGCACGGCGCGCGCGAGGGAGTTCATGAGATCCTTGCCGGGCGCGCGGATGATCGCCTTTTCCTTGAAGCCGTCCGGCAGGCGCCGGTGCTCGGCGAGCAGGGTCGTCCATTCCTCGAGCTTTTCGCGCGTGGGCAGTTCGCCGAAGAGCAGCAGGTAGGCGCATTCCTCGAAGCCGAAGCGCCCCTCGGCCTGGCAGTTCCGCGCGAGATCCACCACGTTGATGCCGCGGTAGAACAGCTGGCCCGGCACGGCCTCCTTCTCGCCTTCGCTCACCACGTAGCCATGCACGGCGCCGATCGTGGTCAGCCCCACGAGCACGCCCGTGCCGTCCGCATTGCGCAGCCCGCGCTTGACATTGTACTTCTGGTACAGCGCGGAATCAAATGTATCGGCGCGCCGCACGTCGGCCGCGCGCGCCTTCAACCAGGCCGGATCAATCATCGTCTTTCTTCCTTCTTTCCCTTTTCGTTTTTGTCTGTCTGTCCCTTTTCCGGTCTATCTTCCGGTCAACGTGCCCTGCGAGAGAGGCAGGGCGAGCCCCAGCCGTTCCCAGGCGCGGGGCGTGGCCACGCGGCCCTTGGGCGTGCGGTCGAGGTAGCCTTCCATGATCAGGAAGGGCTCGTAGGCCTCCTCGATCGTGTCCGGCTCCTCGCCCACGCTGACGGCGATCGTGGAAAGCCCCACCGGCCCGCCGCCGAACTTCACGCAGATCGTCTCGAGGATCTTGAGGTCCATCTCGTCGAGCCCGTTGGGATCGATCTCGAGCAGCGAGAGGGAGTCGATGGCGACCTGCTTGGAGATGTGGTTGTTGGCGCGGATCTGGGCGTAGTCGCGCACGCGCCGCAGGAGGTTGTTGGCGATGCGCGGCGTGCCGCGCGCGCGGGCGGCGATCTCCAGCGCGCCCTCCGCGTCGATGCCCACGCCCAGCTTGCCCGCCGAGCGCGTGACGATCGCCGCGAGGTCGGCCGGCGCGTAGTAGCTGAGCCGGTTCACGAGGCCAAAGCGGGCGCGCAGCGGCGCGGCGATGAGGCCGATGCGCGTGGTGGCGCCCACGAGCGTGAAGCGGGGCAGCTCGAGGCGCACGCTGCGCGCGTTCGGGCCCTGGTCGATGAGAATGTCGATCGCGAAGTCCTCCATCGCCGAGTAGAGATATTCCTCCACCGTCTTCGCCATGCGGTGGATCTCGTCGATGAACACGATGTCGCCCGCCTCCAGGGAGGTCAGCAGCCCGGCGAGGTCGGCCGGCTTCGTGAGCACGGGCCCGCTCGTCGTCTTCACGTGCACGCCCATCGCGTCGCCCAGAATGTACGACAGCGTCGTCTTCCCAAGGCCCGGAGGCCCCGAGAACAGCACGTGGTCCAGCGTGTCCCCGCGCGCCTTCGCGGCCTGAACCGCCAGTTCAAGCCGGTCGCGGATCTTCTGCTGGCCCACGAAGTCGGTGAACCGCCCGGGACGCAGCTTGTTGTCAAAGGCCGCGTTCCGCTTGTTCAGCTCTTCGCTTGGACGCTCGTTCTTCATTCCACGTGCACATAACAAGAGAAGGAGCAAGCCGCAGGCCATACGGCCACCAGCCTACCCCTTCTCTCCGAACGGATGTTCGTTGCGTCTTACTTGGCCGGCGCCGAACCGTCGTCGCCGTAACCCTTGCTCTTGAGGTAGTCGATGACCTTGCCCACGTGCGTGAGCTTCTCGGCGTCCTCTTCGGGAATCGCCGCACCGAACTCTTCCTCAAAAGCCATGATGAGCTCGACGGAGTCGAGCGAATCCGCGCCCAGGTCGTCGATGAACGACGCCTCCAGATTGACCTGCTCCGCATTGACGCCGAGCTGGTCAACGATGATCTCTTTCACGCGGTCTTCAAGCTTACCTGCCATTTTGTTTTCTCCTTGAATGGTTGCAACGAAGTTAGTATACTAAATCCACGCCCAAAGCGCAAGAGGGAAAGTCTCGTGCTTTATAACGTGGCAAAAATCAGCCAATCATGCCGCCATTGACGGATATGATCTGCCCCGTGATGTAGGAGGCGTCGGGCCCCGCGAGGAAGGCGACGCACTTGGCGATGTCCTCGGCCGTTCCGAAGCGGCGCAGGGGAATCGTTTCCATGTAGGCTTTCTTCACCTCGTCGGAGAGCACGTCGGTCATCTTCGACTGGATGAAACCCGGCGCGACGGCGTTGCAGCGCACGTTGCGCGAGCCGAGTTCCTTGGCGGTCGTCTTCGTGAGCGCGATCACGCCGCCCTTGGAGGCGGTGTAGTTCGCCTGGCCGGCGTTGCCCATGATGCCGACCACGGAGGCGAGATTGATGATTGCGCCGCCGCAGTGCGAGCCGTCCGCCGCCTTGTTCTTCATCATCGGCCAGGCCACGGCGCGCGTGAAGAGGAACGTGCCCTTGAGGTTGACGTTGAGCACGGCGTCCCAGTCCGCATCGCTCATGCGCACGAGCAGCCCGTCCTTGGTGATGCCCGCGTTGTTGACGAGGATGTCGATCTTGCCGAAGGCGGCGATCACCGCCTTCACGCAGGCGTCGACCTCGGCGCTTTCGGCCACGTTGCAGCCGAACGCCTTCGCCTCCGAACCGGCCGCGCCCACGAGCGCCACCGTCTCCTCGCACCATTCCGGCTTGAGGTCGACCACCGCGATCTTCGCGCCGTCTTCGGCGAGCTTCTTCGCGATCTGCTGACCGATGCCGCGCCCCGCGCCCGTGACGAGCGCAATCTTTCCTTCGAGTTTTTTCATTGTAGTTGGTAGTTGGTAGTTGGTAGTTGATAGTTGGTAGTTGGTAGTTGGTAGTTGGTAGTTGGTAGTTGGTAGTTGGTAGTTGATAGTTGATAGTTGGGAGTCGGGAGTCGGGAGTTGGGAGTTGGAAGTCGGGAGTAACTGATTGTGCGTTGATCTACAAACTATCAACAACAAACTATCAACTACCAACTACCAACTACCAACTATCAACTACCAACTACCAACTACCAACTGACTTACAGCGCCGCCGCCGTCGCGTCGCACGTCGCGAGGTCGCTGACGTTGAACGTGGCGAGCGTGGCGTCGATCTTCTTGACGAGGCCCGACAGCACCTTGCCCGGACCGAACTCGACGAACCGCGCGCAGCCGAGCGCCTTGGCCGTCGCCACGTCGTCCGCCCAGCGCGTCGTCTCCGTGACCTGACGTAGCATCACGGCCTTGATTTCGCCCGGATCGGAGGAATGCACCTGCCCCGTGACGTTGGAGATCACGGGGAACTTCGGCGCGTGGAACGTGACGCCGTCGAGCACGGGCGCGAGCTTCTCGCGCGCCGGCTGCATGAACTTCGAGTGGAACGCGCCCGCCGTGGCGAGCGGAATCGCGCGCTTGATGCCCAGCGCCTTCGCCTCGACCGCCGCCGCCGCGATCTGCGCCTTGTCGCCGGAAAGGACGACCTGCGCGGCGGAGTTGATGTTCGCCGGCGTGCAGCCCGTCTTCGCGCACAGCTCGTCGAGCTGCGCCGCGCTGGCGCCCACGATCGCGATCATGCCGCTCGGCGTGGCCTCGCACGCCTCCTGCATGAAGCGGCCGCGCGCCTCGAGCACCGTGAGCGTGGCGTCGAAGTCGAGCACGCCCGCCGCGCACAAGGCGCTCCATTCGCCCAGCGAAAGACCCGCCGCCGCCGCGAACGGCGTGGTGCGCGCCTTCTGCAGCGCCAGATACGCCGCGTAGCTCGTCACGAAGATCGCGGGCTGGCAGATGTTGGACTTCGTGAGCTCCTCGGCCGGTCCCTCGAAGCAGATTTTCTTCAGGTCGAAGCCGAGCACGGCGTTCGCCTTGTCGAAGAGGGCCATCGCCTCGGCGTCCGCCTCGGCGAAGTCCCTGCCCATTCCGGGCGTCTGGGCCCCCTGGCCCGCGAAGATGCAGCAGCAATCAGACATGTTGTTCCTTTGTTTGTCCTGTTCTCAAAAAAGGGTGTTCTCGGTCAGCCTTCCGTGGGCATGCCCCAGGAGGCGAGCTTCGTCTGGATCCAGTCGAAG
>CAVEDG010000099.1:0-6518 GCA_963614205.1 bacterium
CTCTCCGCGCCGAAGGTCGTCACCAAGAGCGGCAACGAGGCCGTGATCAAGGTCGTCACGATCTACCGCTTCCCGCAGGACTACGACGTCACGATCCAGTCCACCTCTTCGGGCTCCTCCTCCACCACCACGTCCACCACGGGCGGTTCGGATGGTAAGATTCTCCCGATGGTGGAGCCGCAGAACTTCGAGCAGCAGGAAGTGGGCGTGATCCTCACGGTGACGCCGGAGCTTTCGCCCGAAGGCCTGATCAACCTCGCCCTTGAGCCGAAGGTGATTTCCGAGCCCACGTGGAAGGACTACGGCATGAAGGTGCCGATGTCCGCCGTCATGTCGAGCACGGCGCAGACGATGGCGCTCGCGAGCGGCAACGAAGACATGAACTGGTTCACGGTGCCGATGGAACAGCCGTTCTTCAAGGAGCGCTCGATCAACACGCACGTCACGCTCTACAACGGCTCGACGATCGTCATGGGCGGCCTCATCACGGAAGAGCGCAAGTCGATGGAAGACAAGATTCCGTTCCTCGGCGACATTCCGTTCATCGGCCGCATCTTCCGCAGCCGCAGCGAATGGTCGAACAAGCGCAATCTGCTGATCTTCGTCTCGGCGCGCCTCGTCGATCCGAACGGCCGCCAGATCATCCAGAACCAGGATGCCGACACCGCCGCCGCGGCCAAGGCGCCTGAGGACGCCAAGCCCACTCCCGCGCCCAAGGCGGAATAGGCCGCGTTGCGTGAAATCTGAGCTCATACCGTCGTTCCAAGTTGACCACACGAAGATCCGGCCCGGCATCTACGTGTCGCGTACGGACGTTCTCGGCCGCGAGACCGTGACGACGTACGACGTGCGCATGAAGTTCCCGAACACGGAACCCGCGATCCATCCCAACGCGATGCACACGATCGAGCACGTGGTGGCCACGTACCTGCGCAACGACGCGCAGTGGAAAGACCGCGTCGTCTACTGGGGACCGATGGGCTGCCTCACGGGCTGCTACCTCATCATGAAGGGCGCGCCGAGGCCGCAGGAGGATCTGCTGCCGCTGCTGCTCGCCGCCTTCCGCCATCTGCGCGATGAGACGGCCGAGATTCCCGGCGCCACGGCGGTGAACTGCGGCAACTTCCGTTTGCACGATCTCGCCATGGCGAAATGGGAGGCCGCGCAGTTCGTCGCGCGCCTCGAAGACGCACCGGGCTTCGCCTACCCCGTGGCGGAACGCCTCGTCACGGAAACGGGCAGGACGTTCTACGATTCATGACGTCCCCGCGGACGATTAGCTCAGTTGGTTAGAGCAGGACCTTTACACGGTCAAGGTCGGGGGTTCGAGTCCCTCATCGTCCACCATTGTGCCATTTACCTCACCCCGGGAAAATGGTATACTTCAACCCATGTACACACTTCTACTCAGCGCCCTCCTGGGCCTTTGCGTCGGGCTCGCCCTCTATTTCGGCGACATCTTCGGCTATGGCTGGAGCACGTTCTTCGGCGTGCTCTCGTTCGGTCTCGGCAACATGGTCGCCGGCTTCATGATCCAGAAGAAGGTCAAGGCCGCCATGGCGACGGTGGAGGGCGTGATGCGCGCGGGCCAGAAGCGCATGCAGGCGAAGATGGCCCGCTGGCAGATGCGGCCGCCCAGCTCCATCCGCGAGGCGCAGATCGAGATGATGAAGGACCAGAAGGTCATCGTGGCCGACGCCCTCGCCGCCACGGAGCCGCTGCACCGCTTCGACCGCTGGGTGCCGCTCATGAAGCGCCAGATCGCCACCGCCCAGTTCCAGCTCTACTGGATGATCAAGGACTTCAAGAAGGTGGACGAGCTCATGCCCAGGGCGCTCTTCGTGGATCCCACGATGACGGCGATGAAGCTCGCGCGCCTCTACATGACCAACGCCTCCACCGACGAGATGGAGAAGGTCTACGAAAAGGGCGCGCGCCGCCTGCGCTACAACCAGAACGCGCTGCTCGCGGCCACGTGGTCGTGGATCCTCGTGCAGCGCAAGGAAATCGACAAGGCGTTCAAGGCGCTCAACCGCGCGCTTGAGAAGAGCGACAACGAGACGCTCAAGGCCAACCGCGAGCATCTCGCCAACAACCGCGTGGCGCACTTCACGAACACCGGGTTCGGCGACCCGTGGTTCGCGCTGCAGCTCGAGGAGCCGAAGATCCACCAGCCGCGCCAGCGCATGCAGTGGCGCTAGAGGGCAGAAGGGAGACACGCCGTCATGGAAGCGAAGGACGTCAAGAAGGCCGTTGTGCTGGCTGCGGGGCTTGGCACGCGTCTGCGCCCGCTCACGCTCGCGCGGCCGAAGCCGCTGCTGCCGATGTGGGGCGTGCCGATGCTCGAGCGCATTCTCGCGCTGCTGGAATCGTGGGGCGTGGAGGAGATCGCCGTCAACGCGCACTGGCAGGCGGAGAAGATCCGCGAATACGTGGCGAAGCGCCAGGGCGCGGCGCAGGTGCGCGTCTCCGAAGAGCCGGAGATCCTCGGCACGGGCGGCGCGCTCAATCCGCTGCGCGGCTTTCTCGGCGCCGATCCGTTCTGGCTCGTGAACGGCGACATCGTGGCGGAAGGGCTCGACCCGAAGCCCCTCGTGGCGGCCTACGAGGCGAGCGGCGCGTTCGCGGGCTGCTGGATGAGCGCGGAGTTCGGCCCGCGCACGATCGAGGCCGATCCCGCGGGGCACGTGTGCAACTGGGCGAGCGACGTGCCCGGCTGCGACGGCACCTACACCTACTGCGGCGTGGCGCTGCTCGGCCCGAAGATCCTCGACTTCGTGAAGCCCGCCGGCTTCTCGACCATCGTCGAAGCCTACGACCGCGCCATCTGCGAGGCGGGGCTCATCGTGCGCGGCGCCGATCCCGACGGCGCGTACTGGGCGGACTGCGGCACGCTCGACAGCTATCTTGAGGCGCACGCCGCGCTCAATCCCGAACGGTTCGAGGAGAATCCCAACGTCCTCTTCCCGGGCGTGAAGCTGCTGGAATCCGCCGACCTCGCCGGCTGCGTCGTCACGGGCGGCCTCGTGGGCGGCGCGTTCGAGCGGACTGCGCTTGTGGGGCTCGACCAGCTGGCCGACGCGCGCCTTGCCGCGCTCGCCGCGGCGCTCGGCTGGCCCTGCGCGGACGTGGCCGCCGAATTCCTCGGCGCGCGCGGCAGCGACCGCGCCTTCTGGCGGCTCGTGCATGGCGACGACCGCGCGCTCGCGATCGTCTACGACGACGCCGCGCGCCCCGAAAACGCCCGCTACGCGCACCATGCGCATCTGCTCGAGGCGGCGGGCGTGCCCGTGCCGCGCGTGCTCGCCGACCTGCCGGAGCACAAGGCGCTCGCGCTCGAGGATCTCGGCGCGGACTCCCTGGAGGCGCGCGCCGCCGATGCGAAGGGCGCGAAGCTCGTGGCGCTCTACACGCCCGTGGTCAAGGCCCTGCGCGCGCTCCACGAACAGGGCACCGAACACGCCCTGCGCGAAGACGCCGCCGCGCTCGAGCCCGCCTTCGGGCCCGACCTCTACGCCTGGGAGCGCGACCTCTTCGAGACCTACTGCGTGAAGGCGCGCTACGGCTACGACAAGCTGCCCGACGCCGTGCGCGCCGACCTCGAGACCGTGGCGGACGTGCTCGGGCGCCAGCGCCCCGTGCTCGTGCACCGCGACTGCCAGAGCTCGAACGTGCTCTATCGCGGCGACGCGCCCGTGTTCATCGACTTCCAGGGCATGCGCCTCGGCGCGGCCGCCTACGACCTCGCCTCGCTGCTCTACGACCCCTACGCGCCGCTCGACGAAAAGGCGCGTCTCGCCCTGGCGCGGCTCTACCCCGTGGAGAAGCTCGCCTTCGGCGCCGTGCAGCGGCTCGTGCAGGCGCTCGGCGCGTTCGGCCGCCTCGCCTCCGTGGGGCAGCCGCGCTTCAGCGCCTACATCCCGCGCGCGCTCTCCAATCTGCTCGAGGCGGCGGACGAAGCCGACCTCGACGCGCTCGGCGGCTTCGTGGAGGATCTCATCGCCAAGGAGGAGATCCGCCTCGGCCACTTCCACCACCACCATCACGACGACGACGACGAGGACGCATGAAGCCCTCCGTCAAACAGCAGCTGCGCCGCATCCTCGCCGCGGCCACGCGGCGCACGGAGGGCGTCGCCACGCGCGCCATGGGCCGCGTGCGCCGCTTCCACGCCTACGACGTGGGCGCGGACACCTTCGTGATCGAGAAAGGCGTGTGGCTGCATCTCGACGCCCACGCCTCCGTGCTGCTCGTGGCGAAGAAGGATCTGCGCCACAACGGCGGCCCGGGCTACGTGATGACCGTGACCACGGGCAACCACTCCGTGGCCGCGCTGCCGCTGCTGCAGGGCCAGTTCTGGGATCTCTGCCGCCTCGCCGCCGCGCGCCGCGGCGAGCTCATGACCTACGGCATCCTCTGCGCCAACGTGGTGAACGGCAAACTCGAGATCTCGCAGCGCGACGTGCCGTGCCGCCGCCTCGCCGCGGCGGACGACTGGCTCACGGGCGCGCTCGGCTTCGCGGCGGGCGACGTGGTGATGGTGGAGCGCAACGAGCAGACGCTCGAGCATTTCCGCACGCGGGGCCAGGAGTGGCGCGTGAAGCCGCTTGCCTGGACGGAACGCGAGATGTCCGCGGCCCTTGCCGCGAGCCGCAAGCGCATTTCCACGGCCATTCGCTACTACCACGGCTCGCGCGGCGTGCACTTCCTCTCCTACGCCGGGTTCCACGCGCTGTGCGAACAGGCGAAGACCGACTTCCCGGCGTTCCGCGACGGCCTGCACGAGCTCGTGAGCGTGTTCGAAGGCCACACCGCGAACTTCCTGCGCCAGCCGAAGTACCACGGCCACCACGAGATCGAGCTCTTCGGCCTCAAGCGCGGCGTGGCGCTCGAACGCCTCGTGCCGGCGCTCGAGCTGCTCATGGAGAAGATCGAGCTGCGCCGCCTCACCGAGGCCGAGGCCGCCGCGCGCGCGGGCGAGATCGACGCGCTCTACCGGTCGCTGCTCACGCGCCCCGAGCTTGCGGACGACCATTCGAAGACGTTCATCGAAATGCTCTACATGTACCTCACGGGCGAAATCTACTCCGTGATGGGCGAAGGCTCCACGCCCGCGTTCGACGATCGGCGCACGGCCCTGCCGGGAGCGCGCTTCGAGCGCGGCCGGCCCGTGTTCGACCCGCTGTGCGACGCGCGCAGCGAAGTGCTGCTCGCCAACCTGCGCGCGCTCGTGAGCCGCGACGAGTTCGTGGAGTACGCAAACGTCTACGAGGTGCGCACGCACGACGACGAGGCCGAGCTGCCCATCGGCCAGGGCACCACGCGCGAGGTCGTGTTCAAGACGAACCGCAGCCCGCTCACGACGGCGCTCGTGGAGAAGCGCCTGGCGCGGAGCGGCCTCGGCTACGGCAGCTACGTGCTTGCGCGCGCGCAGGGGTTCAAGAACCTGGGCGTGGCGCTGCCCGACTACCGCCTGCTGCGCCGCCGGCCGCATGAGCGCCGCCACGACGACTTCTTCATCCGCTCGCGCTGCGAGGGCGAGCCGCTCGCCGACATTCCGCAGTCCTCCTACCAGCTCGCCGGCGAATTCGGCGGCGCGGAGGCCGGCGAGGATCCGCAGGTCGTGCTCGCGCTCGCCACGCTCATGGGCGACGCCGCCGCGCAGAACCTCGTGATGAAGAAGTTCGACCCCGACACGAAGACGCCGCGCTTCGACGTGGGCAAGGAAATCTACCGCTTCGGCTACGACATCAAGGCCGGGCGCCTGCTGCCGCAGGGCGTCTCGTTCTGCTCCGTGCGCGGCTCGCTCGGCTGGCCCGACCTCTCCTACACCGACCGCAACCTCGACGCGGTCAACTCCTTCTACCTCGCCTCCTACGCGAAGGCGCTCGCGGACTTCGCCGGGCGGCACACCGTGTGCGCGCTCGCGGAGCTGGGCGAACGCTTCTTCGCGGGCTTCGAGTACCGCCTGCGCGCGATGGAGTGGGAGTTCACGATCCGCCGCGACGCCTTCGAGGACTTCGACCCCGGCCTGCCGCCGCGCTACGGCTTCCTGCCCAAGTGGCGCTTCGCGCTCTGGGCGCTCGAACGCCACGTGCGCCGCATCGCGTCCCTGCACGTGCGCTTCTTCAAGTTCCTCGAGCACCCGAACGAGGAAATCCGCGTGCCCGCCGCCGACGTCAGCGCGCTCGAGGACGTCAACGCCGCCAGCGTGCTCAGCGCACTCGACGACCTCGAGCTCCACTTCATCTAGGGTTGGTCGTTGATCGTGGGCCCCGCCAACGAAGCCCGCGCCTGTTTTTCAACAGATTAGCGCTCTTTGGAAACGGCTTCGCGCGCGGCGATGAGTGCGTCTTGCATGTCCATGTACCGGTACAACCCAAGACGACCGCCGAAGACGACGTTCGTGTCCGCTTGCGCACGTTCGTTGTAGCGCGCCAGCAACGCCTGGTTTCGCGCGTCGTTAATCGGGTAATAAGGCTCGACGCCCGGCGTCCATTCAAGCGAATACTCGTAGC
>CAVEDG010000100.1:0-6486 GCA_963614205.1 bacterium
ATGGATTTCGCCGCCCTGCTGGACGGCCAGTTTGCCAACTACCGCAAGGGCTTCAACCCCGGCGACACCGTGAAGGCACGCGTCGTGCGCGTGGGCGGCGACTACGTTACGCTCGACGTCAACGCCAAGAGCGTGGGCCTGCTGCCCGTGGCGGACGTCACGGACGACGAGGGCGAGGTGACGGTGACGCGCAATGACGAGATCGAGGTCTCGTTCGTGGCCATGCAGAAGGACGCCTTCCTCTTCGCCAAGGCCGACGTGGCCGAATCCGCCGCCGTCGTCGCGCTCGACCAGACGATCCAGCACGCCTACAACAACGGCCTCGCCCTCGACGGCAAGGTCGAGAAGGAAGTCAAGGGCGGCTACGAGGTCACGCTCGGCGGCCAGCGCGCGTTCTGCCCCTATTCGCAGATCGACCACGCGCGCCGCCGTCTGCCCGAGGGCGCGGAGAATCCCTACATCGGCCAGACGCTGTCGTTCCTCGTGCAGGAATACAGCACGGACGAGCGCGGGCAGAACCTGATCGTGAGCCACCGCGCCGTGCAGGAGCGCGAACTGCAGGTGGCGCGCGACTACTTGCGCGACACGCTCGAAGAGGGTCAGACCCTGAACGGCACCGTCGTGAAGGTGCTGCCGTTCGGCGCGTTCGTGGATCTCGGCGGCGTGGAAGGGCTCGTGCCCGTGCGCGAGATTTCGTGGGACAAGGTCGTGAACCCCGGCGACTTCGTGCGCGAGGGCGACCTCGTCACGGTCAAGGTGCTGAGCCTCGACTGGGACCGCGACCGCATTTCGCTCTCCATCCGCCAGACGCAGACGAAGCCGCTCAAGCCGCGCACGCCCGAGGAACTCGCCGCCGAGGCCGAGGCGCAGGACGTGCGCGACTGGATGAGCGCCAACGAAGGCAAGACCGATTCTTTCTCCAACATCGGCTCCGCGTTCGCGGGGCTGAAGCTCTGAGTGAGTCTATCAACTACCAACTACCAACTTGGACAGCTGGTTTCGCGCGGACCGGATGCGGTGCGCATGTGGCGGCGCCCCGGCGACTTGGCGGAGGCGCGTCTCGCGTGCGCGCCGTCCCCCGCAGCGCTCGAACTTGAGGATGGCGCGGCCGTGCTGAAGGCGGCGTTCACGGTGGTGCCGTTTGCGCGCGGTCCCCTGCCGGCGCCCGTCTACGGCGCGGGCGTGACGTCGGCCGCGCGCGCGGCGTTCGATCTCTTCCTCGACCGCGACGGCACGGCAGGCGACCTGCGCGTGCTGCGCGGCATGCCCGACGATTTCCTTGTGTTCGCGCGATGCGCGGGCGCGCGCTGGGCCGTGGGCGCGTGCACGGTCCAGCCCACCACGCTCACGGTGCGCGTGGAGGACGCGCGCGATGCGCGGGCGCGCGCTGGACCGTGGGCGCGTGCACGGTCCAGCCCACCACGCTCACGGTGCGCGTGGAGGACGTCTGGCGAGGTCTCTCCGTGTGCGCGGGCGCGTACCGCATCGACGTGCTGCGCGACCCGCACGCAAAAGACAACGCATTGGATGCCGTCGTGCATGAAACGCTGGACGACGTGGCGCCTGACGCGCGAATCTTCATCGACCTCGCGCGTGGCGGCGGCTTCATCCTTCGCGCAGAACCCCTGGAAGGAACGACGATATGATGGATGCGCATTTCCACACGCCCGGTGTGGGCGCGATGCTGATGGACGCGGCAGGGCGCGCGACGCGGTTCTACGGT
Organism: bacterium; assembly: GCA_963614205.1. Taxonomy (GTDB): domain Bacteria; phylum Verrucomicrobiota; class Kiritimatiellia; order RFP12; family UBA1067; genus RUG572. The sequence continues at coordinate 1,724 of CAVEDG010000100.1, forward strand.
CTGCATCCCTGGCAGGCGGAGGAGACGCGCGACGTCGAGGCGGCGGTGGCGGCCGTGCGCGCGCGGCTGGTGGCGGAGCCGGCGGCGGGCGTGGGCGAGATCGGACTCGACCGCCTGCGCACAAAGACCGTCACGCCGGCGCAGCGCGCGCTCTTCGCGGCGCAGCTCGCCCTCGCGGCCGAACTCGGGCGTCCCGTCGTGCTGCACGGCGCGAAGTGCTGGGGCGAAGTCGTGGCCGCGTGCGCGCCTTCTGCGGGGCGCATTCCCGCCTTTCTCTTCCACGGCTTTTCGCGCAGCACGGGGCTGCTGCCGCAGATCTTCGCGCTGAACGGCTTCGTCTCGCTTGGCCCCGCGCTGCTCAACGACCACGCGGTGAACTACCGCGACATGGCGAAGACGCTGCCGCTTGACCGTCTGCTGCTCGAAACCGATGCCGAGGCGGATGTGGACGACGCCGCGCGCGAAGCCACGCTGGCGCAGCTCGCCGCCGCGCTTGCCACGCTGCGCGGCTGCGCCGAAACGGAGATTCTCTCGGCCGTCGCAGCGAATCTTGCGCGGTTGACGGCGGCGGTCTAGCCTATTTGCGGCGGCGCTCGAGCGCCTCGTGGTACTCGGAGTAGCCGCCCTCGAACCAGGTCGTCCTGCCGTCCGGCTCGAACGCGAGGATGTGCGTGGCGATGCGGTCGAGGAACCAGCGGTCGTGCGAGACGACCATCACGCAGCCGCCGAATTCCTCGAGGCCCTCTTCGAGCGAGCGCAGCGTGGCCACGTCGAGGTCGTTCGTCGGTTCGTCGAGCAGCAGCAGGTTGCCGCCGGAGGTGAGCAGCTTGGCGAGGTGCACGCGGTTGCGTTCGCCGCCGGAGAGCACGCCCACCTTCTTCTGCTGTTCGCCGCCGCGGAAGTTGAAGCGGCTGCAGTAGGCGCGGCCGTTCATCATCGTCTCGCCCGCGAGGCGCACGAACTCGCCGCCGCCCGTGATGGCCTCGTACACCGTCTGGTCGGGCTGCAGCTCGCTGCGCGTCTGGTCCACGTAGCTGAGCTTCACCGTCTCGCCCACGGTGAGCGCACCGGAGACGGGCTTGAGTTCGCCCGTGATGAGCTTGAAGAGCGTCGTCTTTCCCGCGCCGTTCGCGCCGATCACGCCCACGATGCCGCCGCGCGGCAGGTCGAAGTTGAGGTCGGAGTAGAGCACGCGGTCGCCGAACGCCATCTTCACGTGCTCGGCGCGCACCACGAGGTCGCCCAGCCGCGGACCCGGCGGAATGTGGATCACGAGATCGTCCTCGCGCGTGTTCACCTGGCGGCTCTGCAGTTCCTCGTAGCGCTTCACGCGCGCCTGGCTCTTCGAGTGGCGGCCGCTCGGGTTCGTCTGGATCCAGCGCAGTTCGTTCTCGATGAGCTTCTGGCGGCTCTTCTCGGCCTTCGCCTCGCGCGCGAGCAGGGCCTCCTTCTGCTGCAGCCACGCCTCGTAGTTGCCCTTGTAGGGATAGCACACGCCGTGGTCGAGCTCGAGGATCCACTCCGTGACGTCGCTCAGGAAGTAGCGGTCGTGCGTGACGACGATGAGCGTGCCCTTGAAGTCCTTGAGGTAGGCCTCCAGGCGGAACGTGGTCTCGGCGTCGAGGTGGTTCGTGGGCTCGTCGAGCAGCAGCACGTCGGGCTCCTGCAGCAGCAGACGCGCCAGGGCCACGCGGCGCCGCTCGCCGCCGGAGAGCACCTTCACCGGCTGGTCGGCCGGCGGACAGCCCATGTCGGCCATCGCCATCTCGACCTTGTGCTCCACGTTCCAGAGATCCTTCGCGTCGATGATCTCCTGCAGGCGCTCCATCTCGGCGGCCTTTTCGGGGTCGTCGAGCTCGCAGCAGAGATCCTCGTAGCGCGTGACCATCGCCTTCGCCTCGGCCACGCCCTCCTCCACGACCTCGCCCACGGTCTTCGCGTCGTCGAGTTCGGGCTCCTGCGGCAGATAGCCCACCTTCGTGCCCTTGGCGACCTGGCACGTGCCGAGGATGTCCGTGTCGATGCCCGCGAGGATCTTCAGCAGCGAGCTCTTGCCCGCGCCATTGCCGCCGATCACGCCGATGTGCGCGCCGTGGAAGAAGCTCAGGCACACGTCCTTGAGGATCGTCTTCGTGCCCTGCTGCTTCGTGACGTCGATGAGTGAAAACTGATATTCGCCTGCCATGGAATCGTCCTGTCCGTTTCTGCTGTCTCTGCCGTCTCTGTGGTCGTTACGCCACCGGGCCCGTCGCCTTCACGATCGAGGTGCACGCCTTGATCACGCCGGCCACGTTGGCGAGGTCGCTCGGGATGATCATGGTGTTGTTCGTCTTGGCGAGGTTGCCGAACTGCGTGAGATACTGCTGCGCGAGCTGCATGTTCACGGATTCGAGACCGCCCTTGGCGTCGATCGCCTCGGCGACCTTGCGGATGCCCGTGGCCTGCGCCTCGGCAACGAGCAGGATCTCCTTCGCCTTGCCTTCCGCCTCGTTGATCTTGCGCATGCGCTCGCCCTCGGAAAGCGCGATCGCCTCCTGGCGTTCGCCCTCGGCGCGGTTGATCTTCGCCTGGCGCTCGCCCTCGGACTCCGCGATCATCGCGCGCTTCTCGCGCTCGGCGCGCATCTGCTTCTCCATCGCGTCGCGGATCGTGCGCGGCGGCGTGATGTTCTTGATTTCGTAGCGCGTGACCTTGATGCCCCAGGGGTCGCTTGCCTTGTCCACCGCCGCCACGATCGCGGCGTTGATGGACGTGCGCTCCTCGAAGCTGCGGTCGAGGTCGAGCTTGCCCATCTCCGAGCGCATCGTGGTCTGCGCGAGCTGCGTCGTGGCGAAGAGGTAGTTGCCGATGCCGTAGCTCGCCTTCGCCGGATCCATCACCTGCATGTAGAGGATGCCGTCCACGGACACGGCGATGTTGTCCTTCGTGATGCACTCCTGCGGCGGCACGTCGATGGCCTGTTCCTTGAGCGTGTGGCGGTAGGCGATCCGGTCGAAGAACGGCAGGAGGATGTGGAAGCCCGCCTCGAGCGTGCAGCGGTACTTGCCGAGGCGCTCGACGATGTAGGCCGTCTTCTGCGGCACGATGATCGCCGTCTTGAGGATGGCGACGACGACGATGATGGCGATGAACGCGAAGAAGTAGAACATGGGAATCTCCTTTGTTGTGCGTAGTGACGCCAGACAGTATACCATAACGAGGCTTATCCCGCCTGCGATGAAAACGGCTCGGCGGGCGGCATTCCCGCGACGGCGGCTGGGCGAATTAGACAAGCGGCGTTCATTCTGATAGACTATGGAACATTCGTTTTCCAACCAAAAAGGACAACAGAACATGAAGAAAGTCATGATTGCCGGTGCGCTCGCGCTCTGCGCCTCCGCTCTGCTCGCCGATAAGGTCGCCATCAAGTTCGAACTGCCGCCGCCGCATTCGAGCGGCACGCCGAAGGAAATCAAGAGCGACAACCTCGAGAAGGATCTCGGCCCGGGCAAGCTGCGCGCGCCCATCATGGTGGAACCCGAATACGCCAAGAAGCTCACCACCGAGGAGACGAAGGTGACCACGAGCGAAGAGGCCGTGACGGGCGAGAACGACTACGTGGTGGACGGCGACAAGACGGCCGACGCCACGTGCATGCTGCAGCTGCCGGGCGGTCTGCAGTGGGTGCAGCTCGACCTCGGCGCCGAGCACGTGATCAGCGCCCTCTGCGTGTGGCACGACCAGGGCGACGAGCGCGTCTACAAGGACGTGATCATGCAGATCTCGAACGACGAGAAGTTCGCCGCCGGCGTGACGACGGTCTTCAACAACGACCACGACAACACCGCCAAGCTCGGCAAGGGCACGGACAAGGAATACCGCGAGCGCAACGACGGCCGCCCCGTGGACGCGAAGCTCACGAAGGGCCGCTACGTGCGCGTCTACTCGAACGGCTCCACGAGCGAGCCGGTGAACAACTACATCGAAATCGAAGTGTTCGGCAAGTGAGCCGCATCGGCGACATTGCCTGCGAGTTCCTGGGGCGCGGCGGCAAGCGATTGCGGCCGCGCCTCTGTCGCGTGGCGTTCGCGCACCACGGCGGCACGGGCGACCTCGCGCCCGTGTGCGACGCCATCGAGTGCTTCCACAAGGCCTCGCTCATCCACGACGACATCCAGGACGGCGACGAGGAGCGCTACGGCCGCCCGACCACGTGGAGGGAACACGGCGTGGCCGTGGCCATCGCCGCCGGCGACTGGCTCGTGGCGCATGGCTACAGCCTGCTCGCGCACAGCGGATTCGCCGCGGCCGCGCGCATGCTCACGGTCGCCGTGGAAAGCCACGTGCGCCTTTGCGAGGGTCAGGGCGACGATCTGCTGCGCCTGACGCCCGCGCTCTTCGGCGCCGCGGCGGCGCCCTTCGACGAAGAGGCGTATCTTTCCACGTGCGCGCGCAAGACGGGCGAGGCGTTCGCGCTCGCCGCGCAGCTGGGCGCGCTCGCCGCCGGCGCCGACGACGCGCCGTGGCGCGCCTTCGGCCTCACGTTCGGCATTCTCTTCCAGATCCGCGACGACCTGGCCGACGGCGTCGAGCAGCCCGCGCTCGCGCGCCTGCGCGCCACCTACGAGGCGCGGCTCGCCGCCGACCCGTTCGGCCGCCTGTTTCCGCTCGCCTAGGCGCAGACGCGCTTCTCGGCGACGGGCGGAAATGGTATACTGTCGAAAACAGTCACTTTGGGGACAACAGCGAAACGAGCAAGAAGGAACGACATGACATTGAAGACG
>CAVEDG010000101.1:0-6443 GCA_963614205.1 bacterium
TCACGAGCATGAAGCCGATCTGCAGGTAGAGGAGCGCGCCGATCGCGCGCCCCACGGCCGCGCGGCGCCGCGCCGCATCGTGCGGCGCGCCCAGCGGCGCCACGGCCACGCACCACGTCACGAACGTCCAGAGGCTGCCCAGCAGCGGCAGCAGCGCAAGGCGCGGCTGCGGAAACGCAAGGCACGCCGCGCACGGCGCCCAGGCCGCGAACCCGAGCGCCCAGCGCGCGGGCCCCAGACCGTCGCGCGCCTGCGCCTCGCCCTCGGAAAGGCGCGTGACGGCGGCGATGTAGAGCGTCTCGCCCAGCGCCAGGGCGCCCAGCGCCACCAGCGCCGACCGCGAAGGAGGAAACGCGACAACCGCCGCCGCGCCGCACAGTGCGCTGAGTCCGCGGCAGACGCCCATCAGGACGGCGCCCTTCACGCGGTTGTAGAGCGCGATCACGCCCACGAGCGCCGCGGCAAGCGCCCACCACGCGGGCGGCAGATCGAAGAGCGCGCCCAGCACGAGCGCGCCCGCGAGACAGGCCGCGCGCGCCACACGCGCCGCGCGCACGGAAATCGCGCCGCTCGGAATCGGACGATCCGGCGTGGTGCGCGCATCTTCGGCGGCGCCGACGAGATCGTTGTCCGCGAGGCCGAACATGTAGAGCGCGAGCGCCGCGCCGCCGGCGGCCAGCGCGCGCCGCGCGTCGCCCCCGCCCGCCAGCAGACCGCCCACGGCCGCGCCCGCCAGCGCATCGCCCGGCGCCGTCGGCAGATTCGGCAGTCGGAAGAACTGCAGCCAAGCCTTCACGCGCATCGCCGCCGACTACATGTTGTTGATCGTGCCGGTGATCACGGTCTGCAGCGACTTGAGCACGTTCGAGGCCAGATTGTACGTGTCGTCGCGCTTCGACGTGAGCGACTGGATGTCGATCAGCGTGGTCTGCGACACCGAATTGAGAGAGTCCATCTTCGACTCCACGTCCGAAATGAGCGTCGTCACCTCGTCGTAGGAATAGTCCTTTATGCTCTTCCCCATAATCTCTTCAAGCGCCTTCTTGTATTTGGTCGCCTCTGTCGATTTCCACGTGCCGTTCGAATTTGCGGCCTGCCAGTCCACGAGCGCCTGGTCGAGCGCGGTGAGCGTTTCGAGGTTGGTCGAGTTCTGCGCCATCGACTCCATCTTGTCGACGATTTGCGCTTCGAGCTCGGTGGCGCGCGTGAGGCACACCGCCATCACGAGCTGGCCCATCGAAAGCTGCCGCAGCGACCCGTCGGCGTTCTGCACGCCTTCGAGCATGTAGACATTGGCGGTGAGCTGCTGGCCATCGTTCCCGCACAGCGAAAGGTCGATCGAGGAAGTTGCAAAGACGGACATTTGGAGGCTCCGAGTTGGTAGTTACCTAAGGTTGGCGGCCATCGAGAGCGAGGACTGGCCGAGCGTGCGCACGGTGGCGGCGGAGGCGTTGTAGGTGACGTCGCGGCGGCTCACGAGCGACTGCAGGGCGATCGTCTGCTGCTGAGACTGCGAACTCGCCGCGTCCATCGTCGCCTTGAGCTGCCCGAAGAGCGCCGTGCGCTCGTCCGCCGTCGAAATCGTGATGTAATCCCCGTTCACGCCGCACTCGTTCTGGAGGAAGTCCTTCAGCGTGGGCGTCTGCGAGGTCGTCTTGCGGCACCTGTAGCCGCTTGTGCCGAGATCCACCGCCGCGTCGAGCGACGTCGCGGTGAAGATCTGCTGCGCGGCGGCCGACACGGCCTCAAGCCACGCCGTCGAGGCCGTGAGCTCGTTCATCTTGACCACGCTCTGGTTCTCGATCGCCGCGGCCCGGCGGCAGCACACCGCCATCACGAGCTGGCCGAAGCTCAGCCCCTCCAGTCCGTTGTACTGGTAGGTGTCAAGATCCACCGGCGCGTAGCGGCTGGTGCCAATGTGTTCAATCAGAATCTCGCTCATCGCGCCCTCCTCGCCTTACAGGTTCTTGATCAGGGACGAACGCGTGTCGGCGACGGACTGCATGAGCGACGTCGCCGTGGAATACGATTCGTCGCGCCGGTCCACCAGCGACTGCAGCCGCGTCATGTCGGCCGACGACTCGTTGTTCAGCTTGTCGATCTGCGTCTTCACGAGCTGAATCGCCTTCTCGCAGTTCGACTTCGTGATCTTGCTGTCGCCGCTGTTGTAGACGCCGCTCGAAATGGAGTCGAGCACCTTGCGCGTCTCTTCGCTCAGCGCGCCGCTCGACCACGTGCCGCCGTCGTCGTCGCTCTTGAACGCGGCCTCGATGCCGCTCAGGTCGGAGAGGGCGTTGCCGAGCTTTTCGAGACGCTTGTTGCGCGCCGTCATGCGCGTGGACATCGGCTGCACCTCCTCCTCGATCGTCGCCGCGCGCGCCGTCGTCACCGCGACCATGAGATCCTGGAAGCACACCTTCTTGCCGTCCACCACGTACTCCGCCCCGCTCACGCCCCACACGGCGAGGTTCGAATCCGTTACAGTTGCCGTTTCAATAGCCATTTTTTGTCCTCTTAAAAATTAAAAATTAAACGTTAAAGGTTATTGGATGCCTTTTATCTTCCAACCTAACCTCTACCTTTTAACCTTTACCTTTTAACCTCTAACTTTCAACCTCTAACTTCTAACCTCTAACTTCTAACTTCTAACTTCTAACTTTTAACTTTTAACCTTTAACTTTTAATCTTTAACTTTTAACCCACATACTTGATCCCCGTGGCGCGGGTCTTGATCGCGCGCTGCATGAGCTTGTTCGCCATCTGGTAGGCGTTGTCGCGCTTCGAGACGAAGCCCTGCAGCGACGCCGTGTCCTGCTGCAGGTCGTTGTTCGTGACGTCGAGCGCATACTGCACCTCGGTCTGCAGTTTCTGGATGTTCTCGTACTTGATCGTCCGATGATCTGATTCGAAGTAGCCCAGCCCCACGTTGTACTTCGCGAGCAGATCGTAGGCCGCGGTGCCGCCCACGACGCCCTGCTTGTCGGAGGTTTCCGACCCCGATTCGAAATTCGCGTACGTGGCGGAAATGTCGGCGAGCGCCGTGCCCAGATCCTCGGCCTTCCGCTGGCGCGCGCGCACCTCGGCCGTGTAGGCGGGCACGACGCTCTCCACCGCCACGGCGCGCTGCAGACCGGCAAGGGCCACGACCTCCGCGTAGGTGTAGCCCGTCTTGCCGTCCACGGTGTAGTCGACCTGGGGCGTTCCCAGAATGGAGAGCCCCAGGTCGCGGGTCTGGATGTCGGTGCTCATGCGCTAGGCCACGATTTGGTTGATGGACTGGTTTTCCGCGGCGAGCACGGCCTGCAGCAGGTCGAGGATCGACTGCACGAGCTGCTGGGCGCTCGTCGCGAGGTCGTCCGATTCCGCGCGGGCGTTTTCGTGGGTCTTCTCCTCGGCCGCGTATTCGGTGGCGGTCGCCTCCTGCATGGAGGTCACGCCGCGCGTCACGTTTTCGAGCAGCATGCCCGTCTGGCGCAGCAGGTCGCTCGCCGTCTGCCAGCCCTGCGCCTTGGCCATCGCCGCCTTGTAGTCGGCGTTGTGCGCGAGCATCTGCGTGGTCTTCCCGAACGCCTGGTCGGCCGATTCGATGTCCGCCGCGAGCGACGCCGTGAGGCCGTTCTGCATCTTCTGGTCGGTGACGTAGGCCCGGCCCCAGGTGCGCTGCTGCTCGAGGTTCGCGATCTCGGTCTTCTGGTTCGCGACGGCCGCCGTGTCCACGGGCTGGGCGCTTTCAAGCTGCGTAAGCTCGAGCTTCGCGGCGCCGAGCCGCGCCTCCAGCCGCGTCTGGTCGGTGTTGAGCGCGGTCTCGTAGGCCGTGGTCTTCGCCGCGACGTCCGCCTCGGCCGCCGTCACCCGTTCGTCGAGCGCATCCCTCCGCAGGGGATCGATTTCGTAGGAGCCGTCCGTCTGGGCTTCCGCGCGTTTCTGCGTGGCCGCGTTGAGTTCCGTCTTCGCCACGTCGAGCTGCGCCTTCGCCGCAGTCGAATCCGCGAAGTTTCCCTGCGCGGCCGCCTTCTGGTCCGGCGTCATGCCGGTCTCGATCTTCGTGAGGTTGGCCTTCGTCTCGGTGGAGTCCTTCGCGGAGAGCAGCGAGAGGTTCTGCTGGGCCTGGTCGACGCCCGAGGCGGCGGCCATCTTCGTGGCGGAGGTCTGCGCCGCGCTCGAGGCGAACGCCGCGCCCGCCTGGGCGCAGATGCTCGCCGCCGAGAACACGCACGACATGATCAGCCCCGTCTTTGCCGCCGAACGCTGCTGCTCGGCCTGGTTCTGGATGGCGCTCACCGCGCGGCTCAGATCCGCCTGGCGTTCCGTGCGCGCGGCCGCGCGTTCCTTCTGCGCGATCTCGAGCATGAGCTGCATGAGCGCGTAGATGTCGAAGAGCATCTTGTTCGAGGCGCTGGCCGCCTCGGCGCCCGAGGCCGCCGTCTGCGCCACGGCCTGCTTGAGCGCGTCGAACGCGCCGTCGAGCTTCGCGCGCAGATCCTCGAGCCCCGCCTCGGTGAGCGTGCACGTGGCCGCGTCGAGTTCCGGCGGCGTGATCGTCACGGTCTGCGTGGCGCCGCTCGCCGTCTGCAGCGTCACGGTCAGGTTGCCGTCCGTGCCCAGCACGGTCGAGGTCTCGGCGACGCCTTCCAGCGTGGAGCCCTTCATCGTTTCGCTGACGAGGGCGTTCCAGTTGACGTTTGTATTCAGTGTGACGGACATGGGGTGTTCTCCTTTGCTTTCGCGTTCACCGTGTCTACGCAGGGCGAACGCGAAGGTTACGGATTCTTCGTCAGGCATTCTGCGCGCCGATCTCCTGCGAGATCTTGTTGAGCGTGTCGGTCTTCGACTCGAGCAGCTCCAGCACGGCGCTGCCCGCGTTCGCGAGCTGTTCGAGAATCTGCTGCAGGTCGTCCTCGCTCTCTTCGAGGTACTTCTGCAGCTTCACGAGCGCCTCCTGCGCCTCGGTGGCGTCGGCCTGCGCGCGGCCGGCCACGTAGCCCGTTGCCGTCGAAGCCGCCGTCGTCGCGAGGTTGGCCGTCTGCATCACGCCGTTTCCGATGTTCATCGCGAGGCGCACGACCTTCGCGGCCGTCTGCGAAATCTTCACCGCGCCGGCCGCGCCCTGCGCCGCCGCGCGCGCGGCCGACACGCCGCCGCCGATCGACGTGGCGAGCCCCAGCACGAGCTCGCAGGCGCCGAAAATGCCCTGCGCCCAGGCCTGGCAGTCCTGCTTCGACCAGTCCGGATGCATCTCCTGCAGCGTGTTCGCCATCCACTTCTGGATCTTCGCCGTCGCGCCCGTGGTCGAAAGCACCGCGCTGGACACCGCCAGCGCCGCGCCCGCGATCGCGAAGCCCGCCGCCAAACCGCCCGTGCACACCGTGACGACCACCGCCACGAACACCGCGAAGATCGCGCCCAGCCAGCTCAGCGCCTTCTGCGCCTTCGCCGCCGCCTCCTGCTTCTTCGCCTCTTCGATGGACTTGTTGATCTTCTCCATCTGCGAGGTGTGCGCCGCCTCGAGCTGCCCCTTGAGGGAGTCGATGCGCTTGCTCTGCGTCTCGGCGGTCTTCTCGTCCGTCTCCATCTTGAGGTAGGCGATCAGGGCCTCGAGATCGGCCTTGGCGGCCTTGGCCTCGTCGGCCGCGTCGAGCTCCGGCACGGAGACGGTCGCCGTGCGCGCCGCGCCGGTCGCGCCGGTCGCGCGGGTGACCGTCACGTTCGCGCCCGCGCCGATGAGCGCGGACATTTCCGCCGCCGCCGTCTGCGCGGCGGTCGTCTGCGCGGCATCGGCGAGCGTCGCCGCCTGCAGGTCGCGTGATACGTTCAGATTCACGTTCATGGGGAAACTCCTTTCAGCCCTACGAGGCGAGGGCGGCCTTGAGCTGCGCGCCCTTGGCGCGGTACGCGCGGCCCGTTTCGGTCGTGGTGGGCGCATACTGCTCGAGCGCGTCGAGCGCGGCGCGCGCGGCTTCCTTCTCGCCAAGCGCGAGATGGCATTCGGCCGCGTAGTACATCGGCTTCGGATTCTCGAGGTCGAGGAAGCTCGCGAACTTGTAGAGCTCGATCGCCTCGGCAAAGCGGCGCTGCACCTGGCGCAGCGAGCCGTAGCCCGTCCAGTAGCGCGAATTGAGATGGTCGAACAGCGTGAGGAACTTGAAGACCTTCTCGGCGTCGTCGTAGTTGCCGGCCGTGTAGAAATTCACGCCCATCGCGTAGACCGCCTCCATTTCCTCGTCGGAAAGGCCGCGCATCGCCCGCAGGGTCGCCCCGTCGCCAAACGCCTTCAACGCCGCTGCAATCTTCTCCTCGGTCATGCTGGCCGGGTCGTTGATGTTCATGTGGATGCTTTCCATGGTTGTTCTCCTTGTGACACGTCTACGGACGACGCCCCCCGGAGGTTACACGCCCCCGAAGCGTTTCCTCAAGTTTACCAAAAATTGCCGACGCGGGAAAGC